>JAJSAJ010001132.1 GCA_024274855.1 Planctomycetota bacterium
AAGAAAAGGGGCGGGATTCAAGAGAGATTCTACACGGGCGGGGTTGTTGGCGGGGTACCGGCGGGGTTATTCTTGACAAGTATTCTGAGATTCCCGCCGGTTGTTCTGGTCAGCTAACCTAAGACGTAGCAGCCGTTCACGCCGCTGGGGTCTGACGCAATTTTCGGCGGAGCAAGCGTTCATTTACACAAACGCATTTTGTCGCCGAAAATGGGTCTGACCCCTTGGAAGCGAACCGGCGGCCTACATTCCGTGAATGGCCACTGTCATTCACTGTCGCGGTAACCCGAGTCGGCGACCGTCGTAGACGTTCTGAAGCACGCGTTCAGCCCACTCTTGATGGTCCAGATACCATTGAACCGTTGTCTCCAACGCAAATTCGAAACGGTGCCGAGGCGTCCATCCCAGGTCTCGACCCGCCTTTTCGATCTCGGCCGCATAGCGCCGGTCATGGGCAGGGCGGTCGTCCACGAACTGAATCCGTGATCGGCAACGTGCGCGCGATGCTTTCGATGATAATCGTTCGACTATTCGGCAGATAGCTTGAACAACCTCCACGTTGCTAAGTTCACATTGACCACCAAACAGGTACGACTGGCCCGGCTTGCCTTTCTGCAGAGCAAGTCGTAGCCCGTCCACGTGATCGTCAACGAACAACCAATCTCGAACGTGCGATCCATCCCCATAGATTGGAAGGAAGCGTCCCTCCAATGCTCGTTGAATCATCAACGGTATCAGCTTCTCGGGAAACTGATACGGCCCATAGTTGTTTGTGCTGTGCGTAACAATCGTTGGTAAACCGTATGTCCGGTGGTAAGCTCGGACAAAATGATCAGCTGCGGCCTTGGATGCCGCATAGGGCGAGCTTGGATCGTAAGGGGAAGCCTCAAAGAACTTCCCTTCGGCGCCCAATTCTCCGAATACCTCATCGGTCGAAACCTGTACGAATCGGAAACGACGTCGCGCTTGCTCGCCCATTTCTTTCCAGTACTCCAAACATGCTTCCAACAACTGGAAAGTACCGACCACGTTCGTCCGAACGAATGCGGCCGGCTGATCGATCGAACGGCCAACATGGGATTCAGCGGCCAAGTTGACGACGGACCGTATGGCATACATCGTCAGTAGCTGTTGAACCAAAGAAGTGTCACCGATGTCACCTTGGCGGAAAACAAGATTCGGGTCATCCGTAACGGAAGCCAGGTTCTCCAGATTTCCGGCATATGTCAGCTTGTCCAGCACGACGATGCGTGTCTGCTCAGCCGCAAGCCATTGACGCACGAAACAGCTGCCAATGAAACCTGCTCCGCCTGTTACCAAGATTGTGTCCATCATTGTTTCCGTCAGAATTGCAGCCGACCGAACATCTTGCTTGATCTATTGTACACTGCCGCCCTGGACTACTAAGGGCCGGCGAATCAATTGTTGCCGCGTTTACTGGGGGGCGTTCGTGCGGCGATCCCCCTTAGCTGCGAGACTGATTCACCCATGGGACGAGCCCATGGGGGTCTGCACGAGGAAGCACACCTTAGCGGCGAGACTGATTCACCCAGGGGGGGCTGCACGAGCAAGAGTGCGACAGTTATTGATTGGCGAATCCTAACTTCAAGGATCGCTTAGTTCTTGACAATCTTCCAGCGACCAGCGGGAGTGAGCGATTGGAGCCCTGAGCGGTAGCTTGGACCTGGGTGCGGACCCGCCGCCCTGTGGTAAGAGAAATTGTTCGGCCACATCCTCTTCAGCCAATAACTTTACGTAATCCACTTCACAAACAAGACCAGTAGCACCGATACAACACAAGCGACCATACGCCAGCCGCGTCACCGCGGCAGCAAACCTTACCCTTACCGCCCAACCTAACAAGCGTTTTCGGTTTCCAGGGAAGTGGAGTGTAAAGCTCCCGCCGTTCCCGCGACTGTAAGAGCGACGAACACCACTGACGCCACTGGACCTGCCGCGTCCATTTTGCCCATCGAAAGCCCCACGTCTGTTCCCGGTTCTGGCCATTAATGCCGTAAAGAACTGCGAACAACCGACGGCGAGGTCAGCTTGGGACAAGGTGGACTAGCAGTCTGGGAAGGCCGGTGATTCGGAAGACCTCGAGCCAGGATACCTGAGCCGAAGACAGACTTACCCGTTTCCTCGGGAGAAGGAAAAGAGTCCTCATGTCCATCTTGAAGTCTACGACTGCCGGCCTGCTGGCTGCCATTCTTGGCATTATTGCGAGCAGCCACGCCGATGAAATCGATCCACCCGCGTCGACCAGCTTGACGGACCATCAGGTTACCTACACGCTGCAGGATGATGATTCAGCAAACGTGCCGGCCGACGAATCACCGCAGCGACCGATTCCCGAGCTTCCTGACACGGTGGTACGTGGTCGAGCCGATCCGTTTCCAGCCCAGCCGCTCGATTCTCAAACGGTCGTCAGTCCAACGGGAAGCGAATCACTGATCGGCCAGGTCGGCAGCTCGTTGACCGTGGTAAACGAGCAACAGATTCGCGCAACGGGAAGAACGAACGTAGCGGACGTGATTCGCGATTCGGTGGGGCTGAATGTCGTGCAGCAAGGTGGTCCCGGCGGCTTGACTTCGGTCTTTATTCGTGGCACGAATTCACAACACACAAAGGTGTTTCTTGACGGTATTCCAATAAACGATCCCAGCAATGCAACACGCGGCTTTGATTTCTCGACGCTCGATGTTCAGAATATCGAACGCATTGAAGTACTTCGAGGCCCTCAAAGCCTGTTGTATGGAAGCGATGCAATAGGCGGCGTCATTAATATCATTACAAAACGGGGCGATGGGCCACTGTCGGTTCGAACGACAAGCCGTGGCGGCACGTTCGGCACATGGCGCCAGACCATGCAGCTAAGCGGAGGGGATTCCAAACACTACTACTCGTTTGGCGGATCGTTCAGTGACACTGACGGTGTTTCCCAGGCGGACCGGCGTTTCGGCAACATCGAAAACGATTCATACAGCAACGGAACATTGTACGGCAGATTCGGTTGGACTCCGTCCGATCTGCTGAATGTCGACTATGTATTTCGTTGGACCGACGCAGATGCCGAAATCGATGACTACAGCTTCATTCTGGGCAGACCGACCGACAATCTGATTCGGCACAATCTTTCCGAGACATTCTACAATCGAATTCAACTACAGTCGCTTATGCTCGATGGAGCGGTCGAGCAAGTGCTCGCTTTCAATCTGGCAAACTACAACCGACGAGATACGGATCCGGAACTGTTTGTACCGCCCCAATTCCGAGGGCAGACCCGGAAAATCGAATGGCGAGCCAACGTACTAATAGCCAATAGCAACACGTTTTCGGTCGGAGCCAGATATCTGCAAGAGGACGCATCGAGCTCCTTTGTCTCGAAAGTGTCGCAGACTGACGCGGGTCTATTTATCATGGACCAAATCCAGCTCGGAGAACGATGGTTTGCGACTGTCGGGACTCGGTGGGATGATTACAGTTCAGCTGGCCCTGCCCAGACGTATCGTGCAACAAACCGCATCAACGTTTGGGAGACGGGTACTGCTTTTCATGGCAGTATCGGGACAGGGTTTCGCGCACCGGCTCTCGCGGAGAACTTGTTCCAATACGGTAATCCGAACCTTCGACCGGAACGGAGCAAAGGCTGGGACATCGGCGTGCAACAGGACCTATGCGACGGTCGTGTGACGATCGACTGCACCTACTTCCGAAATGACCTAATTGATTTGATCGTGTTCGATTTCAATACCTTCAGCCTGCAGAACATCGGAGCGGCTCGAACAAGCGGTGTCGAACTGACCGGTCGTTGGCAACTGAAGCAAGGAACAACACTGCGAGCCAATTACACGTACACCGACACGCTCGACCTGGACACGAACACCCAGCTGCTACGTCGCCCTCGCAACAAGGCAAGTATCGGCGTCAGCAAGCGGGCTTTTGATGATCGCGCCGGCATGAATGTCGATCTGCTCTACACGGGTAATCGACTCGATACTCGAAACACGGTGCTCGGTGATTACATGCTGTTGAACATGACCGCGACCTATGATTTGTCGAGTCACTGGACGGCATTTGTCCGTGGTGCCAACCTGCTGGACCGACAGTACGAGCAAGTATACGGCTATGGAACGATGGGCATTGCCGTCTACGGTGGAGTGGACTTCATCTGGTAAGGACTGGGCGGCTCAAATCGCACTGGGACGATCAATAACCGTGCCGTGGCGTGCTGCTGTGAAAAAGGCTCGAACCGATACTGGCGCACGGCCTGAATCGCGGCCTGATCGAGCGGTTGGCTGCCACTGCTCTCCACAATCTTCGCATCTACAACGCTTCCCCGCTGATCGAGTCGGACGAGGATGCGCACGCGCCCACCGATCCGCGAAGCCAACTCGGCCGCCGGATACTCCGGATGGGGACTGTAGAGCTTCCTGGGCAAGGCTTCGGTCTCCGCTCCGACACTTTAGCGCGCGGCTACGCTTGCCGCCGATGTGATGGGCTGCGGCGTGTCTGCCGGCCTCTTCCTGGGCAAACTGGATGAAGTGGGAGGTGGCGCAGGTTGATCACCTTCGTCGACCTGCTGCTCGATACCGCGACGTCCTAATTGGGGATGCGTTGACGTGCTGGGGTGTGGCAGTGACTCGGACAACTCGATGTCAAGGACGCGCACCGGCCGGGTGTCGGAGTTCGGCTTTTTGGCTAATCGCGTCTCGAGTGCCTCAATCGAAGGAGCCGGTTCCGAACGCGCGGATGACTCGATGTGCACGGCCGTCGGGCGGTCCACGGTCTGAGAACTCTGCTCCAACACAACCTGCAATACGATAGCGCGCGAGGCGGCCTGGGCAAGAGAGCGGACCCCTGATTTTGGAGGAGACCACTCGGGCAACACAATACCTGCCCACCACGGCGCGAACATGACATACAGCGAATAGCCGCCAAATACAAGAATGTGAGCGGCTAAACTAGCGGCCACACCCTGTACTAGAAAACTGGGCGTTGCCTGAACGCCGCGCGTAATGTCGACCAACGAACGTGTCATGGATTTCTTTAGCAGTCGTGTTACTTCATGTCTCAATCGGTATAACCAACTTCGTAGTCGTTCGCGGGGTTTTCGTCTGCCATCGCGCTAGCATCGGAGTTTTCCCCGATTTCCCACACGCCCGATTTATCATTAGTCATTTGACATTAGTCATTTATCATCGAGAGAGACAGCGTGGGCATACTCTTTCCACTGATAAATGATAAATGCCCCTCCACGCACTCTCGCCGTGAACGGTTACCCAACATCAAACATCGTCACGTCCGTTCATTCGACGGACCTGAAGATCCGTCGGACAACATGCGCGCAC
>JAJSAJ010000155.1 GCA_024274855.1 Planctomycetota bacterium
CCTGATCGCCGAAGCCCGACAGCGATTTGATCAGAATGATGCGGCGGAATACGGTAGACGCCCCGTGGTTCCCTCTCCAAACACTCACCGTCTAGTGCGCCGGTTGCAACGAGCCACGATACCACTCTTGCTGGTATCCGGTCTTCTGTTCCCTTCGCATGCGAAGTCGGCGGAGAATGCGGACGCGTTATTTTCGTTGGCGATGCAGATGCGTCAGAAGAAACCTGATGAGGCGCAGACGTTGTTCATCGACGCGGCCCTTCGGTTTGAATCGGATGAGCGCTTTCTGAATGCCGGAAACAGTTGGTTTTTTGCCGGCGAGAACGGCCGGGCACTTGCCAACTACCGGGCTGCGGAGCGTCGTTCGCCCTTCGACGGCCAATTGCGTGAGAGTATCGAGTTTCTGCGCGCGAACCGTGCCGACGCTTTTCCGGTACCGACCGCGCCACCGGGTAAGTTGGCGGCGGCGTGGAGCCGATATTGTACGTGGACACCGTTGTTGCGAGTCGGATGGTTCGTGCTGGCATATTTAGTGGCATGGGCAGTGTTCCTGGCGACTCAACTGGCTGGACGACGTCTGTATCGCGTCGTTTGGATCGTGTTGCTAGGGACGGTCACCATGCCATTGGCATCGCTGGCCCAATCCAGCCTTCAACACGCCGAGGGGGTCGTCGTCGAGGACTCGGTCGCCCGACTAGGTCCTGGGTATGCCTACGATCCGGCCTTCGAACAGCCACTGCACAAGGCCACGGAAGTCACTTGGATGGAGACTCGCCAAGGATGGATTCGCATTCGGTTGCCGGATAACTCAGAAGGGTGGTTGCGGGAATCAGAATGCATGAAGGTGGAATAGCCGTGGGGAAAGAAATGAATGATACTCCGCCCCTCCGTCTTATGTCGCTCCGCATCTATTTTGTATCCCGTGGCCGCCACAAACGGGCGAAACTGGCCCCGTGTGACTTCACACGGGATCAACCAGAACCACCCCGTCAACACGCGTCCGGCGAAATCAGTTCTCGTTGGCGTTCTTCAGGATATCCGCGACGTTCCAGAGGCACATTTTGCCGTCGCGACCGGTCGTTGCCAATGTCTTGCCGCTTGGGCTGAATACGGCGCGCGTCACGCACCCGAAGTGGGCGTGGAACTTGGCCAACAGTTTCCGGTTCTTGACGTCCCAGATACAGACCTCGCCTTGGTAAGCCCACGGGGCCGTATCGTCTATCCAGCAACCGCCGGACGTGGCCAGTGTTTGTCCATCCTGTGATAATGCCGCGGACCAGATGTGGCCGCGATGCGTTTGTGGCAATGTGAGGCTTGTGTATGTCCCCGAATCCCATAGTTTGACAGACCCCTCGGCATCAGTCGATACTAGCACACCTTCCGAGGACCACGCTATGGCCCAAATCTCCTCGGTTCCATGGCGTAACGGCTCACGCATTTGCTCGCCGGTCGTGGCATCGAGCAACAAGATCAGGCCTTGTTTGGTTCCGATGGCAACGACTTGACCGTCGGGTGAAATCGCGAGTGAAATCGGTCTGGCGTGCGACAATGGAACGGACCAGCGCTCGTTGCCGGAGGGCAAGTCAATCATGACGATGCAACGTGCCCGCTGTGACAGGAGGACTATTGCAGCGCCATCCGATGCCAAGGCGATTTTTGGAATTGACAGGCCCTGGCCGTTTGGCTCCATGCGTGGTTTGAAGAGAGCGTTCCGAACGCGTTTGTTCGGATCCCAAATCGAAAGCTGCGGGGTCCTCGTGGCGGAGTCAGTGACGCACATGATTAGCCTGTCGTTCTTTGGCGCGAAGAGCATGGACTGGCTTGCCGAGGAACAGGGTCCGGTCTCACCAGCGGAAAACTTCCACACGAGTGAAGAATCCTTGAGTCTCCGAACCTGAACGGCTGTTGAGATTAAGCCAACCGCGGCAACGAGCTCATCGCTCGAGTGAGACACCGCAACATCCATGCTCCAGTCTTTATGGATACTGAAGATCGATCGTGGGCGAGGCTGATTGGCATCGGGCGTAAATGGGCTCGGCAGGTTATCCAGCGACCAGACTCGAATACTGTTGTCAAAGCCCGCACTAAGCAGTCTGTTGCCATTTGGGCCAAACGCAAGATCAAGTATCGTGTTCCAATGCGCATGGAAGTCATGAACGACGTTCTTGGATGCCAGATCCCAAATGCGAACCGTGTGAAAGTCTCCCGCTGCTGCCAATTGCTTTCCGTTTGGGGAAAACGCCACGGCGCGCAACGCCTGTGGGTGAATGGCTGTGTGGAGCAATTGGCCGGTTTCGACATTCCACAGTCGTACGGTAGTGTCTTTACTGGCGGAAGCGAGCGTTTTTCCATCCGGACTGAAGGCGGTCGCCAGCACATTATCGGTGTGTCCAAACATCTCGTGCCTTGTTTTCCAAGATGCCACGTCCAAAAGCTCAACGGTCGCGCCCACTCCACAGATTGCCAGAAGCTTTCCATCCGGAGAATATGTTAGATCATAGACGCGCCCTTCGTGGCATTTGACTGATTTTGTCTTCGCACGTGTGGGAACGTCCCAGATATCGATTGTTCCATCGTTGTTACCGGAAACCAGAGTTTGCCCATCGGGCGAAAATGTGACGCTGTACGTCTCAAGATCCCCTTTCTTGAATTCGGTGGCGAGGCGGCCATCGGAAACTCCCCAGAGTCTTACGAAACCATCATCACTTGCCGTTGCCAACAGTTCGGAATCCGGCGACAGGGCAACCGAGAACCAGTGTCCTTCGTGAGCGTGCCAAGATCGTTGCTTTGTCCACGCACCGTCATCCAGCCGCCATATACTGATGGACCCGTCCCCCGCGATGCTGGCGAGTGTCTTGCCGTCGTGCGCCAGTGCCAAACGTCGGATGCCCCAGCCCTGGCCGAGCAGTTCCTGCATCGGTTTGGGCTGAGCCGTGGGCAGTGGGAACAAGGTTTGGGAAGCGTCAATCGCCAGATCGACGCCGGTCCCTGATTCGATCTTGACGGTTCCACTACGAACGAGCGTCTCGGCGTCCCGAATCTCGACCCGGTGACGTCCTGGTGCCAGCAAGACGTTGTGCTTCCCTTGGCCCCGCACTCGTGTTATTGGCGAGTCGGTGAGCTGAACGGAGTACCGCGAATTGCCGAAGAACCGTCCAATATTCACGTTCAGCATGCCTGGTTCGGGAGGCAGTGGAGTCGGATCATCATCGCACGTAATTGCCATCAGAAAGGGCGCGGGATACGGATGTGTGCCCCGGTCGAAGTCAATCGTGGCAATCGTCTTTTCCGGATGGGGATTGCTGTACGTGCAAAGGAAAATCTGTAGCCGACACTGTTTCTTGGCCGCTATCGGATTGGTGCCGAGCCACGCGACTTTGGCTCGCGTCACCCGTGCCGGATAGGAAGTCCGCCGCCACCAATCGCACAAGTGGCGTCCCGAAATCACGGGAAACACTTCTGTCGATCCATCTTCGTAATGGAGCGTGTATTTGGCAACGCTCGAGCCATGTGGCCCGGCAGTGTGGGCACCGTGCAGGAAATGCAACTTGGCGGCCGTGCGATTGACCTTGATCCCATGCACAAAGTCAATATACCCAGGACACCATTCGCTCGAGAGCTGGATTCGACGTGGCCCCAGCTTGAGCGGAATGTCGTCAACTTGAAGTCTGTGCGGCGCCAATTCTCCAAAAACATTTTCGGGAAGGGACAGGTTCGGCGAAGCCGCGAGTTCCCGGTTCGCGTCCTGTTGTAGATCAACGAAATGGAATCGTTCGGGACCTGGAGGAGGTCCAGGTGTGGGCTCACGCTCAGGACCTGTTATAACCACGGACTTCGGCCAGAAGTTCGTGACCCCGGTCAGCTCGAGCAAGCCGATCGTCCCGAAGCAAAGACATGTGGCGGCAACAAGAGCCATGGCTTTACGGGTTCCCGATCCGAACCAGCCTGCTCGATGCCGTGCCGGGTGGGCGGGCGGTGCGGGCAATTGAACACGTGAGGGTTGTTGCACGTGGGCCAAATACTGGCTCAATACCTCGGCCACCTCGCCGGCCGTTTGGAACCGATCGTCCGGGTCCTTCTCCAGGAGACGATCGATGATTGTCACCAACCACTCAGGCATATCCGGATTTACTTCCCGGATAGGACGCGGTGTTTCCGTGATCACGCGATGGATGGCGCCTGACGGGGTTTCTGCTCGGAAAGGAGATCGCCCGGTGCACATCGCGTAGAGTACACAGCCCAGACTGAACAGATCGCTTCGATGGTCGACCGGCTTGCCGCTAGCCTGCTCGGGCGACATGAACTGTGGCGTGCCGGCGACCACGTTGCTCTGTGTCATTTGCGCTTCGTGCACGACTCGGGCCAGTCCGAAATCGGTGATCTTTACGCGTTCGACACCGTTCTCCAACAGGATATTTGCGGGTTTGATGTCACGGTGGACCAGTCCTTGGGCATGCGAAGCCGCCAGGCCGGAGGCGATTTGCATGCCGATACGGAGCACTTCTTCAAGTCGCAGGTGCCCAGTGCGCTGGATGCGGTCTTCAAGCGACACGCCGACGATATATTCCATGACCAGGAAAGGCATCTCGCCCGCATCGTCGACGGCGTGAATGGTAACAACATGTTCGTGGATTACAGCGGCCGCCGATCTGGCTTCGCGGAGGAATCGTGCTCGGGCCGGGCCACTCTAAGCCAATTCGGTGTTGAGTGTCTTGACGGCCACGAGTCGCTCGAGCTTCGAGTCTCGAGCTTTCAGCACGGTCCCCATCCCGCCGCGGCCGATCATCTCGAGGATCTCGTATTCGCCCAGTCGGCCGAGGTGGCGAGGATCCGACGACGGACTCAGGTAGCTCAACCAGGAAGGTGCCCCGACACGTGAACCCGCCTCATCTCTTGGAGCGGTCGGGCCTTCTTTCAACTGCTGCATTGCTTCTCGCAACGCCTCGGACCCGTGTTCCGAGTCCGCATCGGATCGGACGTTTTGCGCGATCGTGTCGCCGCTGCCGGAAGTCAAGTCCAGTCGCTCGCGACATTTGCGACAAACTTCCAAGTGCGCCGCGAGTGTCGTCTGTTCTTCGTCCGAAAGTGCGCCATCAAGCAGGGCACGAATCTGAGATTCACTAAGACACTGTTGCGATTCGGCCATCAATAGGCTCCTGTTATACGGACTTCAAAGATCGTGAAGTTCTTGACACCGTCCAGCGACCAACGGGAGCGGGCCAGTGAGGCCCCGAGCGGTAGCTTGGGTTTGGGTGGCGGCCCGGCCGCCCTGTCATTGGCTTCTTCAAACCGTTGTTGGTCCACGAAGTCGGATTCCGCGTCATCTTGAATACGGAAAGCGGTGAATGCAATTCGTTCGCTCAGCCTGGCGTGTTCTTGAGCTTGCCGGCCGCTGCATGCTCAATCTTCCAAGGCCTCAACTTGTTTCTTCACTCGGGCAATCACGCGAGATCGGGCAATGTAGACGGCTCCTTCGGAGATCCCGAGCGATTGGGCGACTTCCCGTGTGCTTTTTCCTTCCATATTGGTCTGCCAGAAGGCCTTCCATGTCGACTCGGTGAAATTATCACGGACCCGCGCGGCGGCAAGCCGAAAAACGCTCTGACGATACTCCTGTTCCCAAATCTCCTCCACATCGTGCGGCGAGGGAAGCTGTTCCAGATGTTGCATCACCCGGGTATCGCCGCTACCGGCCGCTTCGCGGCCTTGCCTTGTCCAAAACTCGCAAAGCCGGTGATGAACAACTCCCATCAACCAGCTTCGAAAGCGGCCCTTTTCACAGTCGTAGGTCGGGATGGACTTGGTTACCGATCGCAATACCTCTTGAACCAGATCGGCCGCGTCGGCGTCCTGGAGGCCTTGTCGACGAGCGAATCCGTAGACGACTGGCGAATACAAGTCCACAAAGTCCGCCCATGCTTGCTTGTTACGCCCGTCGTGCAACTGGATCAGCAGGCTCAGTCGCGTGGTTTGCGGTTCGTTCACTCTTAGCCTCCCATGTTCATTCTGCCGATGCGTCGCAAGTCTTTCAGCGATTTTCGATATTTCTTCGTTGGGGAGCGTCCCGCTTGCCACGTGTAAGTCAACGTAATGTCTCTATGAGAGCCGATTGCGAGCACCGGCACAATCGCGTCCGTCGGTGTTCCCATGTCGCCGCGAGGCATTGGGGGGGCGTTCGTACGGCGATCCTCCTTTAGCTGCGAGACTGATTCACCCATGGGACAAGCCCATGGGGGTCTGTATGCGGAAGCGTGCGATGCCTTTAGCTGCGAGCCTGATTCACCCATGGGACAAGCCCATGGGGGTCTGTATGCGGAAGCGTGCGATGCCTTAGCTGCGAGCCTGATTCACCCATGGGGCGAGCCCATGGGGGTCTGTATGCGGAAGCGTGCGATGCCTTTAGCTGCGAGCCTGATTCACCCATGGGACAAGCCCATGGGGGTCTGTATGCGGAAGCGTGCGATGCCTTAGCTGCGAGACTGATTCACCCATGGGACAAGCCCATGGGGGTCTGTATGCGGAAGCGTGCGACAGTTATTGATTGGCCAAACCTTAGCTCACGTAGCCCCGGGTTGGCCGCGCCAGCGTCCTACCCGGGGTGAAGCTGATTTCTTTCGATTTCCTTGGATTTGGTTCGTTGTCGTTTGTGGGGAAGTCGGAGTATGATTGTGGCAGGGGCGTCTACGGACCGCAGATTTGTGGGGTTCAAACGAAGGGGATAGGGGTTCCAATGTTGGTTAATCCATGCTACCGCCGGTCTGTTTATCTGGTTCTTTGGTCCGCGTTGTTATGCACACCAGCCGAAGGTGCCGACCGCGTCACGATTGATGTGCCTCTGTTGGACGGTGGTTTACGGGCTTTGGTTCAGGCTCGTGACTGGTCGGCGGCAACCAAGGCGATCGACAAGTTGCTTAAAGACTCGAACGGGGCGGCTGATCGTCTGGTCTATTTGCGAGGGCGAATCGAGTATTGGCAGGGAAACTACGATGCGGCGGTCGCGATCTTTGACCAAGTGCAGCGCACGTATCGAGCGAGCGTCTGGGCACGCCGAGCGCGGTTTGCATCGGGACTTGCCCTGGCCAAGAAGGGCGCTTTTCGCGCGGCGGAGGTAATCTACCGGGCCGAGGCCGAGGCGTTGTTGTCCGCCGATCGGAAGCAGGAGTTTGCCGACATCTATCTGGCGTATGCCGATGCCTGTTTCGATCCGGCCGAGTCCGAGATGGATCCGGACTATTCCAAGGCACTGCGGTTCTACGAAAGGGCGCTTGACGCGGGGCCGAGCCCCAAGCGGCGTCTGGATGTCGAATTGCGTGCCGCGCGTTGTCTGCAAATGCTTGGCAAGTCGTCCGTGGCAATCAAGCGGTACGAAAAGTTTGTCGATGGGCATCCGGACAGCGTCCAGTGCATTGAGGCACGATTTCGATTGGGCGAGTGCTATTTGGACGCGGGGCGTCTGAAAACGGCACGTCGAGTCTGGCAGGATTTACTGGCCGCCAACGGCACGTCGACTTCCATGTGGATTGCCGAAGCGACCTTTGATTTATCGCGCACATGGGGCGCTCCGGATCCGAAGTCGGACCAGTCGATGCAGTTAGGTGTGTCCGCACTGCACGCGTTTCTTGACCGGTTTCCCACGCACAAACGGGCCGGACAGGCGTATTTGGACATCGCCAAATGTCACATTGCGCGAGCGCATTACGACGATGCCGTCCGAGAACTTCAGAAACTGCTCGCCGACAAGCGATACCAAGACTGCGAACAGATCCCGCGCGCTCGCCAGTTGCTGGGGCAGGCGTTTTTTTCACAGGGGCGATTCCCCGATGCCCTGACTACCTGGCGCGAGTTCCTGGCCAAGCACGCCAGCGATGCGGCCTGGAGTGGTATTCAGCGTCGCGTCGTCGATACCGAGTACACAATCGCCTCCGGCAGATTCGAGTCGGGCCAATTCGATGAAGCGAGGAAGCTGCTCGGTGCGTTCTTGGTCAAGTATCCCTTGGACAAGCGTGGTCCGAAGATCCTCTTCTTGTTCGGGCAGATGAACTACGACGAGAAGAAGTGGGATGCCGCGATCGACGACTGGCGGCGCGTTGTGTCGAAGTTTCCCAAGAGTAGCGAAGCCTCACACGCTCAATACATGATTGCGGTCGTGATGGAACAGGAACTCGGAAAGCTTCCGGAGTCGCTGACCGAATATCGCAAAGTCACCTGGGGCGAGTACGTGCAACGTGCGGCGCAGGCCGCGGCACGGCTTACTTCGAAATCAATGTCCGTTAGTACCGAACGCGTTTTTCGTTCCAATGAAAAACCGCGGTTGAATCTAACGACTCGAAACATCGAATCAGTTACCGTACGCGTCTACAAGGTGAGTATGGAGTCTTATTTCCGGAAAATGCACCTGGCCGATTCCGTGGAGAAACTGGATATCGCGCTGATTGATCCGGACACGACATTCGAGTTCAAGCTGCCGAAGTACCAGAAGTACGAACAGTTGGAGAACGGCGTCGAAATAGTGTTGCCTTCCAACGGCACGTGTGGCGCGATGGCGGTGACTGTCAGCAGCCAGACGCTGGAGGCGACGACGCTGGTGTTACAGAGTGACCTAGACGTGATTGTCAAAGCATCTCGCAGGGAAGTCTTCGTTTTTGCCGAGAATATGCTGACTGGAAAACCGTGGCCGAATGCACGGTTGCTGGTTTCCGACGGTAGACGCATCTTCGCCTAAGCGGCAACGGGGGACGACGGAGTCTTCCGTGCGACGTACGATCAGCTCGGTGACGCGGCCGATGTGCGTGTTTTGGCAATTGCCAACGGGCATGTTGCTTCGAACGTGGTGGAGTTGAAGGGGATTGGTGTTGCAGAGGGGTTGAGCGACAAGGGGTATGTCTACACCGATCGACCGGCGTATCTAGCTGGGCAACAGGTCCAGGTGCGCGGCTGTATTCGCCAGGTTGTTGGTGGCCTGTATGTTGTGGAGAAGGAGAAACCGTTCGATTTGGATGTCGTGGATCCGCGAGGCCGGCTGATTTGGCATCAGGACGTGCGTCTTGACGAGTTTGGGGCGTTTCATGCGAGTGTCCCGCTTCCCGCGACGAGTCTTCAGGGCCAGTACCGCCTGCATGTCCACGACCGGTCCAAGCGACAATACCACGGCACTTTTCGCGTCGAGCAGTACCAATTAGAACCGATCTATCTTTCGATTGATGTTCCGCGACGGGTGTATTATCGCGGAGAGAAGATCGAGGGGACGATTCGCGCTCGGTATTACTATGGAGCACCGTTGGTTGGGCGGGCGGTGACGTATCAGTTGGCGGACGAGCGTCAGCAGACGGCCAAAACGAATGAAAAAGGTGAGGTTCACTTTTCGCTTCCAACACGCGAGTTCTACGAGGAGCAGGATCTTTCGCTGGTTGTGAAACTTCCCGAACACAAGGTGCGCCACCAATTCCGCTTTTTCCTGGCCACGCAGGGATTCTCGGTCAAGCTGCGTGTGGTACGCAATGTCCTCATTGCCGGGGAAACCTTTGAACTGACGCTCGTGACGAATGACGCCGCGGGAAAGCCGATCGCCAAGGATCTGAATCTCCGAGTGATGGAGCTTAAGACGGTCAACGGTAAGGTGGGCGAGCGGTTGGTCGAAGAACACGCACTTCGGACAGCGGATGCGGATGGAATGGTACGTCAGTCACTAAGACTGGAACAGGGCGGTCGATATCGATTACGTGCCGAAGGCGAAGATCGCTGGGGTAATCCGGTCAGTGGCGAAACCGTTATGGTCGTGTCGGACGATCAGGATCGAGTTCGTTTGCGAATTCTCACGGAACGCCAGACTTATAAGGTGGGTGACACGGCGGACGTCGTGTTGCACTGGCGCGAGAAGCCTGCGTTGGCACTCGTTACGTTCCAAGCGGACCGCGTGCTGGATTACCGGTTGGTGCAGCTAAAGACAGGCACCAATAAGTTGCCGATCACCATGGACGTGAAGTTGGCGCCCAATTTCGAGCTGGGCGTGGCGGTGATGGTCGACGCCCGGCCACTGTCTGGCGAGGCGAAACGGAATCGTCATGAAACGAAGTCCGCACGGCCAGTCCGGTTCCATGTCGCATCTTGTCCGTTGACGGTCATGCGAGGTTTGAACGTGGCGTTGTCTTGCCGGCCGGCGGATGGAACGCGTGGTTCGGTGAAGCCCGGCCAGGCGATGGAAGTGACCGTGACAACGACCGACCCGCAAGGTAAACCGGTTACCGCGGCCGTCAGTCTTGGGATGGTTGAACAAGCGTTGCTCGATCGATTCGATTGGC
>JAJSAJ010001133.1 GCA_024274855.1 Planctomycetota bacterium
ATCCTGAAACATACCGATACCCAGGTATGTCATGATCGTAACCAGCATCAAGAGTCCTTGCTGACGAAAAACCAGCGGAGATTCGACGTCGCTCCAGAGTGACCATGCTGCTTGGCCCCAAAGTACGAACAGTGCACAGAAAAGACATGCGCCAATCAAACCGGTTTCTGTCAGGAGGCTTAGAATGACGTTGTGTTGGATGTAGCCCCGCACCTGCTCCAGAGGTAACTCGGTCGACCGATCAGACAAATAGTCGATGCTCGCCGTCGAATACCGGCCGTAGCCACATCCCCAAAGCGGCCGGTCGAGAAACATGTGCCAAGCGACTAAGGCAAGCACCGGTCGCAATGCGGCTGACTTGGACATGTCCGCAACGCTGACATTCTTGTCTCGCTTGAATGCGTTCAGGTCGTTCCATTTGGCACCAACTACAGCCGTTCCTACGAGGGCAGCCCCGAGTATGATTGCTACGGCTTGGCGGCGAGGCACGTTCAATACGCATATCGTCAATAGACCCAAGATTGCGGACGCCCAAACGCACCGAGTCAATGTGCAGTAGATACCTGCCAGGTAGGTGATCGCCAACAAGCCTATCGCCAGTTTCCCGAGTCGGTTTGCATGAGGAACGAACATGAGTAGGCTGAACAGTCCAACACACAGAAACAGGCCATTGCCCGACGGATTGAGGAAAGGTCCTCGAGCACGGCCAAAAAACTCGGCAATGTCGGGCGAACCAATGAATCGCGGAAAAATGAGCGAACGGACACCATATTTCTCGAAGATTGCCGTCACAGCGAGATAGAGCCCGAATGCGGCAATTGCTGCCAACGTCATTGCGTGGGCTTTTTGAGACAGGGGGACGTTGCGCGCAACCCAATAGAGTACAAAGGGAATTGTGAAGAATAAGAAAAAGGCCATGATCGCCTGAATTGTATCGGGCCCACCGCCGTGCGACAGCGTGCTGAGCGTCAACACGACAAGCAGCCCGATCAGGACCAGATCCTGTTTGTCCAAAGGTCGGACTGCCACGTAGCCCAGTCGCCATGATACAAGAAAAGCCGCGACCAAGGCGCCGACAAGAAGACGATCGATCGTGACAGGAATTGGACCCAGGTTCGTCTCGTAGAACGCCCAGCTGAAGCAGCTGCCGGCAAGCAAAACGGCCAGGCATCCGCCGAGTAGTCCCGTTCGACGAAAAAGGACCGCGGCCCAAACAAGTCCAGCAATTCCAGTGATGATCCAGATTGCAGCCATTTCGCGAAAAACACGTGTTGAAGGTCGATTTGTGCATCCATGCGGCTGGAATACAACGCCCTGAACGGTTCAGTCGAATGCCGTCGTTGCACCCTCAGAGTCTCGCCCCCGGACTCGCCCATTGGGAACGTAAATCTGGCAGGGTTGCAGACGCCAAGGGTGGTCTGTGCCCAACTGAAGTACTACCAACGCTTAAGTTTAGGCCATCAATCGAGTTTGCAGACGTTCATCGCACACGATCGGCCTACTTCTGACACTCGGCTCTGTGGTGGTTGTACGATCTGTATGGGTTAGGCATCCGCAAGTAGGTCCCGTCTAGTAGGTCCCGTCTGCCGGGCGGGACCGGAAGCGGCAAACGGGTCTTCAATTCCGAGTCCGGCTCGGCAAGCCGG
>JAJSAJ010001134.1 GCA_024274855.1 Planctomycetota bacterium
GAATCAGTCTCACAGCTAAGGAGGATCGCCGCACGAACGCCCCCCAGTAACTTCAAAGACGGTTAAGTTCTTGCCAAAGTTCCAGCGGCCAACGGTAGCGGGCCATTGGGGCCCCGAGCGGTAGCTTGGATTTGGTGGCGGAAGGGCCGCTCGACATGCGTTCAGGGTGCGAGCATGCTGCACCCTGAGGCTCTAAAGAAACATACGTTGCAAAATGGCAACATGCGCCCGGTGACGAAAAGATTTCCGGACATTCCCGATGTGTGATTTCGGGCGATTTTGTCGATTTGCTGGACGCGGCCGGTTTTCCCCGGATCAGTCATCCGGCAGTTGGTGGCCCATCTTGTCTCGCTTTGTCGCCAGATAGTGTGCGTTATATTTATTGGACGGCGGCAGAATCGGAACCTGGTCCACAACTTCCAGGCTATAACTTCGCAACCCGAAAGCTTCGGTTTTTCTTGGATTGTTGGTCAGCAATCTGATCTTGGACAATCCAAGGTCCTTCAGGACTTGAATTCCTACTCCATAGTCTCGCATGTCTGAGCTGAAGCCGAGTGCGTGATTCGCTTCGACCGTGTCCAGTCCACCGTCTTGCAACGCGTACGCCTTGATCTTTTCGGTTAGCCCGATGCCGCGCCCCTCCTGGGGCAAGTAAACCAACGCGCCGATTCCTTCACGGCCGATCATGTCGAGTGCCATGTGCAGTTGGTCACCACAGTCACAGCGAAGCGAGTTTAGCAAGTCGCCCGTGAAACAGCTCGAGTGCATTCGGACCAATGGCACGCGGTCGGTCTGCTCGACATCGCCCATGACCAGGGCAATGGGAACCTGATCTTCATACTTGACACTGTATACGACGATCGTAAAGTTGCCGTATCGTGTCGGCAACGCGGCTTCGCTGACACGGGTGACAAGTTTTTCACTGAGTCGTCTATGGGAAATCAGTTGTTCGATCGAGATGATCTCAAGATTCTCTGCTTCCGCCAAAGTGAACAACTGTTCGCGAGTAGCCCGATCTCCCTGTTCGTTCAGGATCTCACAGAGGACTCCGGCAGGAGACAGTCCGGCCATGCGAACCAGGTCGACGGCAGCTTCCGTGTGGCCGGATCGGCGCAACACACCCCCCTCTTTGGCCAACAACGGATGAACGTGGCCCGGTCGCACAAAATCGTCGGGTCCCGTTGTAGCATCGGCAATGGCACGCACGGTTGCCGCGCGTTCCTCGGCCGTTATTCCCGTCTTGGCTGAAATGTGATCGAGTGGTGTCATAAAGGCGGTCCGTAGGGGAGCCGTATTTCGGTCGACTAATGGCCCCACTTCGAGCCGCTGGCAGACCTCCGGCAGGACGGGCATGCAGAACTCGCCGCGACCGCTGAGGACAAAATTAACCGTCTCGGCCGTTACCTTTTCCGCGGCACAGACGAAATCGCCCTCGTTTTCGCGGTCCTCGGCATCGACCACGATCACAACTTCACCACGGGCAATGGCGTCGACTGCTGCTTGCACTGACGAAAACTGGCGTGACACGATTCACCTTCAACTCAGGTTATGGACTAGACGAAGAAACAAACGGGTCCCACGTCCCTGATTTCGCGGGCTCCTGATTCCGACCGATCTGGACGCTCGCGTGGCATTCGATCGCAACCGATGGTTCGCGGGCGAAAGGGGTTCTGCTTGCTCGCGGCACCGATCGGTTCAGTATGACACGAAAACGCGCTCTGGTCAGGCGACTGGGTCGCGTGCTGACGGCAACCTGGTCGATCTTGTGCTCACATGTAGTTCTGTTTACCAGGGCTCAAGTTTGCACGAGTGCAAAGATTTCCGCTTTCGGACCTCGATGCGGTAAAACGGCAACGCGGCTATCTACGAAGGTCTCCGCTACGTATTATAGTGCGACGGGGGGACGGCGTACTAGAGATCGCCCGGGTGATTATCGATTCATCGGGTGTCGGCTTCACGGACCGTCGCAAGACTCCGGGTCCGGGTGCTCAACTTTTAGGTGCTTTTGTATCCAATGCCGGCTTTGTGACCGGTTTTCATAATCATTCGTGGAAATCGTCAGGGCTGGTTTTCCGGGAAATGATGGAGCGGTTCGGGGGCTTGCCGTCTTGGGCCTGTGTTTTGCCGTGTTTCATGGTTTGAAAGTTGGTCGATCATGCCATTGCTTGACACCGAGGAATACGTTGAACAGGCTCATTTTTTTCGGGCGATGCGTGAGCGGATGCCGGAAAACGTCCCTTTGCAGGAGTTGCTTGTTCAGTTGAAGGAGGAGATTCTGGCGACAACCAAGTTGCCCATGGCGCTTGATTTCCTTTTGACTGAGCTGAAATATCACGGGGTTATCGGTCCGGCGATGGCCCAATTGGCCCACTATTTTACGTCCTTTCAGACGTATGTTATTCAGGAAGCCGAGCGGGACACGGGACGCCTGGACATGTGGATCGCTTTGGAGATTCTGCGTTTCGATGCCGAATATCGGGCGAAAGGCGCGTCCCCTGCCGGAGTTTTCATGTACCAGTTCGAAACGCTGTGCCGCAATCGTCTTCGGTACGAGGCGGGACTCGACGCGGTGGCTCACGATCCGATTTTCAACGCTGATTGGCGTCAGTGGATTTTGACCGTACGTCGTCAAGTCGGAATCGTTGATTTTTCGGACATGGTCTATGTACGGAGCCGGTATTACGCGACGCGGCGAATGGAGCAAACGGGCTGTTCGGAGCCGGAAAAGCCGGTCCTTTTTGGCGAAAAAGAAGGCCGGATCGCGCTGGCCAATCACCGCAAAGACCCACTCTATTTGTTTGCCGCACTGCAGCGACAACTCGGTTACCCGAACGTGCCACGTCCCAAGCCGAGCGATGACACGCGCCAGCTGATCCCGCAGTTATTGCGTCGCATGGAACGTTTCGAGACGCGAATCAAGCTGTTAGAGGATGAGCAGAAGGGTGGATTCGACCTGACTCAATTCTATGGTCCGCGGGATGAAGCGGGTGGTGAGCCCCCCTCGGAACTGTGACCGCCCCCGCAATCTGACCGCCCC
>JAJSAJ010000010.1 GCA_024274855.1 Planctomycetota bacterium
GGAGATTGCTCGCGTGATCACGTTGGAAAATGGCAAGCCGTTGGCGCAGAGTCGTGGCGAGCTTGGCGTGACGATTGATCATTTTCGCTGGTTTGCCGCCGAAGCACAACGTGGTTACGGTCGCGTCGTGCAGAGCCAGGTTCGCCACAAGCGGCATCTGGTCATCCGCTGTCCGGTCGGCGTTGTCGGTGCGATCGCTCCGTGGAATTTTCCGTTGGTACTTGCTGTGCGTAAAGTCGCTCCCGCACTTGCTGCCGGCTGTCCGGTCATTCTGAAACCTGCGAGTGCTACACCACTCAGTTCGGTGATTCTGGCCGAGGTGTTCGACGAGGTCGGGATTCCGCCGGGCGTGTTCCAATTGGTCTTGGGCAAGTCAAGCGAGATCGGTGCGGAAATGCTCGAAAACCCGCTTTGCCGAAAAATTACGTTTACCGGATCGACCGCAGTCGGGCGGGAATTGATACAAGGCGCGGCGGCGAATATCACCAAGCTGTCGCTGGAACTTGGCGGGCATGCGCCGGTGTTGGTTTTTGATGACGCGGATCTCGACCAAGCTGTTGAAGGGACTGTGATCGCCAAGTTTCGGAACACGGGCCAATCGTGTATTGCCGCGAATCGGGTCTACGTACAACGATCCATTTCCGAGAGCTTTGTGGCTGCGATGACCGAGGCAACCAAGAAGCTGAAGGTGGGAGATGGTCTGGAGGATGGTGTTGAGATCGGGCCCGTGATCGATCAGCACGCTCTGGAGGTGGCCATGAGCCACATCGATGATGCCGTTAAACGGGGTGGACGAATCCTCTGTGGTGGCAAACGGTGGGAGGGTCCGGGGGGCTACTTTCTTGAGCCCACATTACTGGCTGACGTTCCTGCGGAGGCGATCTGCATGCGTGAGGAGACCTTTGCACCGGTTGTGCCGATCGGTACGTTTGATGATGAAGCGGAAGCGATCGAGCGAGCGAACGCGTCCGAGTATGGTCTTGCCGCCTACGCCTTTACGCGAGATCTTTCACGTAGTTGGCGTTTGGCCGAGTCCTTGGAGGCGGGAACGGTCGGTATCAATGATACGGTTCCTGCCACCAGCCAATGCCCGTTCGGCGGCGTCAAGCAAAGCGGATGGGGCCGAGAGCTGGGCATCGAAGGGCTCGATGCGTTTCTTGAGACCAAGCACATTAATTTTGGAGTGGAAGTGTAGCTGCTGATGCGACTTGATTTTTCAGACCAACGTTTGCTTGCCGTCGTGGCGCATCCTGACGATGCGGAGTGGTTGTGTGCCGGAACTCTGGCACGGGCCAAGGCGGACGGCGCGGAAATTGGCATCTGTGTGCTCTGCCAGGGGGACCGAGGGCAACCGGCCGTTCCGATCGAGAATCTTGCGGACGTGCGACGTCAGGAGATGGCGGCCGCGGCCCGCCTTCTCCGAGCCGAATTGCTGCATGGTGAGTTTGGCGATGGAACACTTGTTGACGGGTCGAACGAGCGGAGTGTGCTGATCGAAATCTATCGTCAGTTTCGGCCGACGTTGGTTCTGGCCCACTCACCGGACGACTACCATTCGGATCATCGTGCGGCCGGCGCATTGGCCGAGTCGGTTTCCTGGTACTGCGCGTCGAACGGCCATCCGAGTCGATCGAGTGTGTTGTCCAGCCAGCCGGCTCTTTGGTGGATGGATACGATGAACATGAGTGGTTTTGAGCCTGGGTTCTATATTGACGTCAGCGACTATATTCCGTTGAAACGGCGCATGATGGCATGCCATCGAAGCCAGCTTCGACGCGGTGACGATGGGGACTTTTCGCCCATGGAAGAGGAGATGATCCGGCAGTGCGCGAGCCGAGGAACCCAGGCTGGAGTGTTGGGGGCGGAGGCCTTTCGCATGCACCTGGCTTGGAAACGAGCCCGAGCGTGGTGACATGGGGGTGCCGAGGTGTTGGACGAGCCGGCTGAACGGTGCCAAAGCGGGCCAGCGGATGCCGGAGAGCAGAGTTGCGAGGATCGACGTTGGCGGCCCTGCTGCCTCATGAGATTCGACGCGACTGGCTCGCTTGAACGGCACCGAGAGTGGTCTTGAGTTGTGACTTGGTCAGGACAGAGAAATCGACTTTGAGCATGGAGTTTCTGTAATGAGTAGCGAATCAAAGCAAACCGAATCATCGGCATCGCGCCGCGAGTTTCTGCAGGCCTCCACAGCGGTTGCTGTGGGCGCGAGCCTTACGTTGGGCACGCAGGTCGCTCGCTCCGCTCATGTGGCAGGCAGTGAGACGCTTCGTGTCGGACTGGTCGGATGTGGCGGACGGGGACGCGGGGCGGCCGTCCAAGCCCTTACGGCTGATCCGAACGCGAAATTGGTCGCCCTTGCCGACGCCTTTCCGGATTATGTCGAGCGGGCTATTCCGGTTCTCAAGAAAACAGCGGTCGCGGACCGTGTGGTTGTCGACCGGAGTCATCGATTCGCCGGGTTCGACGCGTACAAGGATCTGATTCAGTCCGACGTTGATGTTGTTCTCCTTGCCACACCGCCGCATTTCCGACCGCTCCACCTGCAGGCTTGCGTTGACGCGGGCAAGCATGTGTTTGCCGAAAAACCAGTTGCTGTTGACGCTCCGGGAATTCGCTCGGTGCTGGCAACGTGCGAAGCAGCAAAGAAAAAGAACCTGTCCATTGTGTCGGGATTGATGTATCGCTATGAGCACGCCAAGTTGGAAACAATCAAGCGTATTCGTGACGGTGCGATTGGTGACATCGTGACGATTCAGACGACGTACAACTGTGGCCCTCCCTGGTTTCGAAACAAGAATCGAAAACCGGAATGGACGGAAATGGAGTTCCAAATGCGCAACTGGTATCCGTTCACCTGGCTTTCGGGTGACCACAATGTGGAACAGCATGTGCACAGTTTGGACAAGGCGGCTTGGTTGTTGCATGATCAACCGCCGCAGAGAGCCTGGGGTTCGGGCGGACGTCAGATTCGAACCGAGCAGACATTAGGCAATATCTTCGATCATCACTGTGTCACATACGAGTGCGTTGGCGACGTGCGTGTCTACTCGCATTGTCGCAGGCAAGCGGGCTGTTCGAACGACGTGTCCGATCATATTTTCGGCACAAAAGGACGATGTGATCTGCAAAAGCACCGGATCGAAGGCGAGACGAATTGGCGTTACGAAGGGCCGAATCCGAATAAGTACGTCTTGGAGCATGAGGCTCTGTTCGCGTCGATTCGAAATGGTCAGCCGATCAACAACGGTCTCTACATGGCTCGCAGTACGATGTGGGCGATTCTAGGCAGGATGACCACGTATACGGGTCAGACCATCACCTGGGACCAGGCGATCGGCTCGAAACAGCATCTGATACCCGCCACGTACGCGTGGGACGCGGACCCGCCGAGCTTGCCCGATGAGAACGGTAACTATGCGTTGGCCATTCCCGGCGTGACGAAATTCACTTAGCAACGGCGGCTTGAGCAGGCACATCAGACGACGCGGGGGGACTGCTGACGCCTCGGGTCGTGGGCCGATCGCAATATCGGTTGTGACACGGTCGATCAGGTAAATCGGGGAAGAAGGAGTATTTAATGTCGAAGTCACTCCGGTTGGTCCTCCTCCTTGTTGTGATTGGTGCAATTGCGTTTGGTTTCTGGTACTGGAGGGCATCGCGTGCAACGGTCGATACGGGGCTGCTGGTCCTGTTCGGCAACGTCGATGTGCGTCAAGTAGAACTGGCGTTTGATGGTAGCTAACGCATTGCCGAGTTGATCGTGGAGGAGGGGGACCGAATCAAGCCCGGGCAGCTCCTGGGGAAATTGGAGACGAAGCGGTTTGAGCTTGCTGTTGCCAGCGCGAAAGCTGTGCGCGACGCTCAGAAGCAGGAGGTTGCCAAGCTAGAGGCCGGTTCACGAGTTGAGGAGATTGCGAAGGCTCGGGCCGATCTTGCGGCGATCAAGGCGCGGGTTCGCGACTTGGAGGCGACCTACAAGCGATTCGCGACTCTGCGGAAGGACAATGCCGTTTCGCAGCAGAAGGTCGACGACGCGAAAGGTGCACTCGATTCTGCCAAAGCCAGTGTTGACGCGTTTCAAGCGGCACTCGACCTGGTTCTTGCGGGACCGCGAACGGAGGAGATTGCGCGGGCCAAGGCGTTACTCGCCCAGGACGAGTCCCAGCTGGCTTTGGCCGAGCACAATTTGCGGGAAGCGTCTTTGATCGCGCCAAGTGCGGGTGTCGTGCAAGATCGGATTCTTGAGGTGGGTGACATGGCTTCGCCGCAAAAGCCGGTCTTCACGGTAGCCCTGGTCGACCCGCTCTGGGTGCGCGCCTACGTTTCCGAGCCGGATGTGGGGCGCGTGTTTGAAGGCATGAAAGCGACGGTTGCAACGGATAGTTTTCCGGGTAAGGAGTATGAAGGGTGGATTGGTTTCATCTCACCGACCGCCGAGTTCACGCCGAAACCCGTGGAGACAACCGAGCTGCGTACGTCGCTCGTCTATCAGGTTCGTGTCTTCGTGAAGAATCCGAATCGGGAGCTCCGCCTCGGCATGCCGGCGACCGTTCGTGTCCGACTTGATCAGAGTCGACTGGGAGCGGGCCAGCCGTAGGCCGAGCAGCGAACTGAACAAGATGGGGCGCGCGGTGACGCGTCGAGTCGCGGGCTTTCTTTGCGAGACATACAGAAGAGAGACCATGGGTGCTCCGGACCAATATGTTCTGACCTGCCGAGGCTTGTCGAAGACGTTTCGTGTTGGCCGGAGATCGACCGAGGCATTGCGCGACTTGACGATCCAAGTGGCGCGGGGCAAGGTGACCGGTCTGATCGGGCCCGATGGCGCCGGCAAGACGACGTTGATGCGTTTGGCAGCGGGACTGTTGCGTCCGGACACGGGGAGCATCGTGGTGTTGGGGCTCGATGCGAGCCGGCAATCGCTGCGAGTGCAAGCAAGCGTCGGCTATATGCCGCAGCGGTTTGGACTGTATGAGGATCTGACCGTTCAGGAGAATTTGGAGCTGTACGCCGATTTGCAAGGAGTCTCCGTGGCGTCCCGATCGGTTCGTTATCAGGAGCTGATGCAGATGACCGGGTTAGCGCCATTCATGCGTCGTCTGGCCGGTCGGCTCTCCGGGGGCATGAAGCAAAAACTCGGACTGGCCTGCACGCTGATTCACCCGCCTCGCCTGCTGTTACTCGACGAGCCGACTGTAGGCGTCGATCCGGTGTCGCGGCGCGAGCTATGGCAAATCGTCGCTCGTTTCGTCCGTGAGGAAGGGACAACGGTCCTATTGAGCACTGCCTATCTTGACGAGGCTGAGGCGTGCGACGAGGTCATTATTTTGGACGAAGGCTCGTTTCTTGGACAGGGTAGGCCGAGCGAGTTCAGTCAGACATTGACCGGCCGGACGTTCAAGGCGCGATCTGCGGGGACGAGGAAGAATCGAGATCTGCAAGAGGCGTGTTCATCGCAAGCGGACGTGATAGATGCAGTGATACAGGGAGATGCAGTGCGGCTTGTGTTGCAGCCGGATGCCGATTCTCGACGCGATTCGATGTTGGCGGATTTGAAGGACGTTTCAATGGTTCCTGTTCCGCCTCGCTTTGAGGATAGTTTTGTCGCGATGTTGCGGGCACGCCGGATAGCCGACGGAGCCGCGTTCGATTCATCGGCGAGTGGAGATGAGGACGATCTGACGGTCGATGCGCCGGATGGTAACGGTGGCGAGCGAGGTCGCGAGTTGGTTCGGCAGGCAGGGGCGGTAGGGAAGCCGGGTCGGCTGGTGGAGGTTCACGATTTGCAGCGTCGATTCGGCGATTTTCATGCCGTGAAGGGCATTTCGTTTGACATTACGCGCGGCGAGGTGTTTGGCCTACTCGGAGCCAATGGCGCGGGTAAGACAACCACGTTTCGAATGCTCTGCGGGTTGCTTCCGGCAAGCGGAGGAACGCTGCGAGTGGCGGGTGTCGATGTGCGGCGTGCTGCTGCCACCGCACGTGCCCGAATCGGTTATATGTCCCATAAGTTTTCATTGTATGGAACACTTAGTGTCGGTGACAATTTGCGGTTCTTCAGTAGCGCTTACGGTTTGGCAAGACGTCGGCGCCGAGAACGGATTGCGTGGGCGGTTGCCGAGTTTCAACTTGGATCGGTCGTCAACAGCAACAGCGGCGAGTTACCGCTTGGTTACAAACAGCGTCTGGCACTCGCCTGTGCACTAATGCATGAACCGGAGATGATTTTTCTGGACGAGCCGACCTCGGGTGTTGATCCGTTGGCTCGGCGCGAGTTCTGGCATCGCATCAATGTGTTGGCTGCGCGAGGCGTTACCGTCATGGTCACGACGCACTTCATGGAAGAAGCGGAGTACTGTGATCGAATGGCCATTATGATGGATGGGCGGATTCTGGCACTTGGGACTCCCGAGGGAATCAAGCAGCAAAGTCGTTCGCCTGACAATCCGGAACCGACCATGGAAGATGCGTTTATCAAGTTGATCGAAACAGAGTCGGTGCAAACATGACTAAGACGATTTCAGAAACGGATCACCCAGCGACAACCGCTCGCCGCGGTGGCTCATTGATGCGATTACGGGGGTTGGTGCGGAAGGAGTTTCTGCAGGTGGTTCGCGATCCAAGTGCGCTAGCCATTGCCTTCGTGCTCCCCGTGATTCTGTTGTTGTTGTTCGGCTATGGGGTTTCCTTGGATGCCGAGCACGTACCGATTGCGCTGGTCGTCGAGAAACCGACGGCTGATACGGCTAGTTTGTGCGGCGAGTTCGAGCAATCCCGGTATTTTTCGCCCATTTATGTGCACGGACTCCCGGCTGCCAAGCAGGCCGTTACCAACGGACGTGTCGACGCGATTTTGCATTTTCGGCACGATTTTTCCGAACGAATCAGGCGACCGGGTGGCGGCGCAGTGCAATTGCTGGTTAATGGAGTCGATGCGAATACCGCTCGAATTGTCACCGGATATGTGGAAGGCGTCTATGGCAGGTGGCTCGAACACCGTGCGAGACAAATGGGCCGGCGAACGTCAGGACCGATTGGCATTAAGCCGCGGATCTGGTTCAACGCCAATGTGCGCAGTCGCAACTTTCTGGTGCCGGGCGTGGTTGCCGTCGTCATGACGCTTATCGGGGCGCTGCTGACAGCCTTGCTGATGGCCCGCGAGTGGGAACGGGGGACGATGGAGGCCTTGATGGTGACTCCCGTCTCGATGTTCGAGGTACTTGTTGGGAAGATATTCCCGTATTTTGTTCTGGGAATGGGAGGATTGGCGCTTTCGGTGACGATGAGTGTTTGGCTTTTTCATGTACCCCTGCGCGGATCGGTCTGGGTGCTGGTGTTGGGCTCCTCAATGTTCCTGCTGACCGCATTGGGGATGGGGTTATTCATTTCAACAGTGACGCGTGTTCAGTTTGTGGCCGCACAGGTGGCGATCATTACGACGTTCCTGCCCGCTTTCATCCTATCGGGTTTCATCTTTGATATTGGCAGTATGCCCTGGCCGATCCAGTGGCTTACCCGTTTGATTCCCGCACGCTACTACGTATCGATCTTAAAGACGACGTTCCTGGCCGGCGACGTATGGGTTGTGATTTGGCCAAATCTGTTCGCGTTGGCGGCTATGGCGACCTTTTTTCTGGGCCTGACCCGAGTGCTTTCAACCAAGCGGCTGGATTAGGAGAGCGATTGTGTCGCGTCTGTTTGCCTTGATCGTGAAGGAATTTCTGGCCCTGCTGAAGGACCCGAAGAGTCGATTCGTTATCATCGGACCGCCGTTGATCCAGCTTGTGGTTTTTGGTTATGCAGCAACCTTTGATGTAAACGATGCGCCCTTGGCGGTTTACAACGAGAGTCGGGACCAGGCGGCGCGCGATCTGATCGCCCGTTTTGACGGATCGAGGAACTTTCGACGCGTCGCGACGCTCACAAGCAACTCTCAGATTGGCCCGGTGATCGACAGTTGCGAGGCACTGGTCGTCCTCCATATCGGGCCGAACTTTGGCCGAGACTTGCGTCGAGGCGGGAAAGCGAGTGTGCAGATCATTCTTGACGGCCGCGATTCGAATACCGCGCTGATCGCGCTCGGTTATGCGAGTTCGATTGTTAACCAGTTCAACGCGACATGGATTCGAGACAATGGTGGAATTGGTCCACCGGCTCGGTTGGAAGTTCGATCCTGGTTCAACCCGAACCTGGAAAGCCGTTGGTTCATCATTCCTGGAATTGTCGGGCTGTTGACGCTGGTCGTCACGATGCTGGTTACGGCTCTGTCGGTCGCGCGTGAACGCGAGCAGGGGACATTCGATCAGTTGCTCGTAACGCCCTATCGGCCTTGGGAGATTCTGATAGGGAAGGCAACGCCCGGTTTTGTAATCGGTATTGGCGAGGCGACGTTGATTATTGCCGCGGCAGTGTTGTGGTTTCGTGTTCCCTTCGTTGGTAGTCTTGCGACGCTCTACGTTGGGGTCGTGCTGTTCGTGCTTGCGGCAATCGGTGTCGGGCTGATGATCTCATCGCTGGCGGTGACCCAACAGCAGGCCCTGCTCGGCGCTTTCCTGTTTCTCGTGCCGGCGATTATTCTCTCCGGTTTCTCGACACCGATTGCAAATATGCCGGCAGCCGTGCGGGCGATCACCTATGTTGATCCGCTGCGTTATTTTCTGGTTGTTCTTCGCGGCACATTTCTGAAAGACATGCCGTTTCACATGCTGCTTGACCAATTCTGGCCGATGGCCGTGATTGCCGCGGTAACACTCACTTCAGCGGCCTGGCTGTTCCGCCGGCGGAGTCAGTAGCTTGTTCGGGCTTTGGAGCGAGGGTCGTCAACCAGCCGGCCACTATTCAGTTTGCCGTTGATTGCATCCAGGCGGTAAGGCGCGCTGGCGTCGTAGTATTTCTTGTTGATATCGACCAGATTGACCATCACATCGGGTTTGTCGAGTGGCAAGGACTCTTGAATCAATCCATCCGGTGTGATGAAACGGCTTGGCCAGCTGTGTGGAGCGGACGAGTTGTTCAAGGATACGAACATGTTGTTGGCGGCCGCATAGGCTTGGGCAGTCGGCGGCATGATCCTCGGATGGATCGCTCCCGGTTTCTGACGTGCGTTGTAGAAAGAATGAAGCATCAAGCGAACGCCCAGCTTGCAATACTGCCGATATAACTCGGGAAACCGTATGTCGTAACAGATCAGCAGTCCGCACCGCACGCCGTTTACATCGAAAACTACGAAATGGTCGCCGGGCGAGTAGTGTTTCAGATCACCTCCGGTACAGAATCGTTTATCGTACCGGTCGTGGATGTGCCCATCGGGACCGATCAGATAAAGTGAATTGTGCGGTTTGTGGGTTCCGGTCAAGCGATGGCTGCTGCCCAAAACGACCCAGACCCGGAGTTCCTTGGCCAGATTAAGAATCGAAGTGGTCTCCTTGTGCAATTGGTCCCAATCGAATCCTTCGAGCGACTTGTAGTCGACACCCGCGTAGCCGGTCAGTGCGCATTCGGGAAAATGGATCAGATCGGCGCCGGACGCTTTGGCCTCGTGTATTTGTTTGCGGATCCAACGGGCATTGTCCGAAACGGAACGCGACACGGGGAACTGGCAGGTAGCCAGTTGTAGACGACCTGCCGAGTGGTTGGAGTCACGGGACTGGCTGGTTTGGTCGGCGGCGGCTTCGTCCGTGGACAGCTCGCCGGAGTTCGCGACATGGCACGTCAGTAACAGAGTGGCGAGCCCGATCAGGGGTACCCATTGCTTTTTCATGGTGTGTGTCCTGGGAAAAGGCAGTTGTGTAAGCCGGTTTCATCGCAGGCCGCGGCCGGTTCAATAGAGTGTCAACCGTCAATACAGCCGAATGTGGCTAGGGATTCGCCAATCAATCACTGTCGCACGCTTCCGGGTCCAGACCCCCATGGGCTCGTCCCATGGGTGAATCAGTCTCGCCGCTAGGAGGATCGTGCGTTCGGCTGCCCTGTAGCTTGAGAGACTTTGTTCCCTCACGGCCCGCAAGCCCGTGGGGGAACGGGACTATTTGAATCTAGATCGGCGTTGGATGCAAGTGAAAGGCGACGGTTTGCGTTCTCGCTCCCGTTGCGCAACAATGGTGGATTCGCGAAGTGCTGGTGAAAACCGAAGGAGATTGTCGTGGACAAAACGAATAGGCAGCAGGAATACGAACAAAGGCTTGTAGCTGTGGAGGAGTGGATGATGCATACCGACCGCCTACTTGGAGATCTGAACGCGGCCGCCTGTTCGATCCAGGACCGTTTGGATCAGCAGCAGCGCATGCTGGCTCGACTTGAGCAGGCGATTGAGCGGCTGACAAGTGGCGACGAGCCACCTCGTACGTTGGAAGACGAACGGCCGCCGCACTATTGACGAGAATGAGTGGTTGGCTGAATGGTTGTCAAGCTGTGTCGGGGGCAATAGAATCTGGGCTGGTCGGCACGCGATGTTCGTCCGCGTTGCGACGAATTGCGTGTGTGGGACTTCAGTCGGAACCGGTCACACGACGAGGGGAAAACAACAATGAAGCGGAAATCCATCATGGTCGCGGCATTCGTATTTTGTGTGGGGCTGCTAAGCTGTCTGCCGGCCTGGTCCGAGGTGCGTTTGCCGAAGATTTTTGGCGATCACATGGTCTTGCAACGTGACCAGCCGATCCCGGTGTGGGGTTGGGCCAATCCGGCGTGTGACGTGTCGGTCAAGTTAGGTGATGGACCGGTCCAGATCGCAACTGCTGACGCTGTCGGACGATGGTCGCTGAAACTTGCGCCCCAATCGGCTGGGGGCCCAATGAAGCTGACTGTCTCGGGGGAGACCAAGATTGAGCTGTCCGATGTGCTCATCGGTGAGGTCTGGGTCTGCTCGGGACAGTCGAACATGGAGTTTCGTGTCAGTGCGTCAATCAACGCCGAGCAGGAGATCGCCAGCGCCAAGTACCCTCGCATTCGGCACATCAAGATTCCGCGTCAACCGGTCGGCTTTCCGAAGGAGGATGTGTCCGATCCGAAAACGCAATGGACGGTATGTTCGCCGGAAACAGTCGGCTCGTATACGGCTGTCGGTTACTTTTTCGGGCGTTACCTGCAAAAAGAGTTGGACGTGCCGATTGGCCTGATCAATTCCTCATGGGGTGGAACCCGGATCGAACCCTGGACGCCACCTTGTGGGTTCGCTCAGGTGCCGAAACTGGCGGACATTTTACGCCAGGTTGAGTTGACCAACCCGATGAATCCACTCTACAAGGCGACGTTGGGCAACTATTTGGTGGCACTCGACAGCTGGATCGCGGATGCAAAACGCTCGCTGGTTGAGCAGTTGCCGGTCGAGCCCCCCCCGTCCTACCCAAAGGAAATCTCGCCGTTGACCAGTCATCAGGCCCCGACGACGCTTTATAATGGAATGATTCATCCGCTGGTTCCCTTTGGAATCCGTGGCGCGATCTGGTACCAAGGCGAGTCGAATCACGGCGAAGGGATGCTCTATTGTGAGAAGATGAAGGCACTGATCGGCGGTTGGCGAACGGTCTGGAAACAGGGCCAGTTTCCGTTCTTCTACGTTCAGATCGCTCCGTATCAATATGGCAATGAATCGTCGAGTATTCTTCCTGCGTTTTGGGAAGCACAAGCTAGTGCCCTGAAGATACCGAATACCGGAATGGCTGTGATCCATGACATCGGCAACCTGAAAAATATTCACCCGAAAAACAAGCAGGATGTTGGGAAGAGGCTGGCACTGATTGCGTTAGCCAAGACGTATGGCCAAGACCAGCTTGTCTTTCGTGGTCCGACGTTCAAGACCTTGAAACAGGAAGGCAACCGTCTGCGTGTTGTTTTCGACCATGTCGGCAGCGGACTCGTGGCTCGTGACGGAAAGCCTTTGAATTGGTTCGAGATCATTGGCCCGGACTCGGTATTCACCAAAGCGGAAGCGGTGATTGACGGCGATTCCGTGCTCCTGTCGGCCCCGAACGTCAAAAGCCCATGCGCGGTGCGATTTGCCTGGCACAAACTTGCCGAGCCGAACTTGGCCAACAAGGAAGGGCTTCCGGCCGTTCCGTTTCGTGCGGGTGAAGTGCCCCGGCGCGATTGGCTGTCACTGAAAGTCGACGAGGCGAAGGATTACAAACTTGTTTATGACCTGGACCTTGCCAAGTTGAGCCAAGCTATCCAATACGGCGAGGATCACTCAAGTGAAATCAAGGGTGCTTTCGATCGAGTTGCCTATTGCTTGGAACTGCAAAAGGAAAATGGCAAGTCGGAGTTCGTCTATGTTTCCATGGATGCTTTTACAGACGACGTCAAGAAGATCGGGATTCCGACCGTTTCCAGCGGCGTCGCATTTCAGCAACATGTCGACAACCTGAACGTGATTTAGAATGTCAAGGAAATTGTTACCGGAAACGGACTGAGCGGCGGTAATATCGAGTTCTGGCCAAGCAACTACGGGCCGATCAACGAAGCCAAGGTGCCCAATGCCAGCTCGTCACTCTGGGATTTCGGGGACTAAAAAAGCGATCCGGTCGACGGGTACGGTTGCATGCAAGTGCACCGTTACGAGGCGAAGCAGACGCTGTTTGCCATCAATCACTGGAAGTCGGGGCTCGCGGCGGATATCGGGATCGGCAACAGCACGGGAAAAACCCGGGATTGGACGTTTGCGGCCAACGCGTCGCAATTCGAGACCAAACGTCTCCGCGTGCTGGTTCGGCTGAAGTGAGCGACGGGAACGTGTCAAAAAAATCCGACTACTGCGATCTTATCGCCTCTCATGTGGTTTCTGGCTCCAATTTAGGGCAATTTGGCGAGTGAAGTGGCCCTGGCGAACGAACTAGTATTCCAGGGCGGGCAGGGCCGCCAGCCAACTCCGAGCTGCCGCTCGGGGCCCCCTCGGCCCGCTCCTGTTGGTCGCGAGAACAAAGTTAAGAACTCAACGGCGTTTGAAATCAGTGGAATATGGCGGCAGGGCCGCCATACAGAGGGCTCACGTCGTCCGCGTTGTGTGGAGAACTGACTGATGGCCGTTCCATCCCGCGATTCTGAATTGCCACGGCGTGATGCTCGATTGCTTTGGCGACAGCGTCCTGACGATCGTGCAACGACCATTCGGCAGGGCAAATGTTCGCGTTGCAGCGGGACCGGTTGGATCAAGACATACACACCTTGGGGGTGTCCGACGAATCTTCCCTGTTCGTGCACGACTGACGGAGCTCGCCGCTGGGAAAAACCTCTGTTTTGAAGCCGGCGCGCGGCCTTGATCGTTAGCCGGTCCAGCAGCGGGCAAACAGGTTCCGGCTGCAGTTCCAAACCTCTTGTAGTGTCCTGGATTACACCATGTCCCGCTCGGCAAGCGGGACCTACCTGGACCACCTTACGATCAAGGCCCCGGCGCGCATTGTTGAGCGATTTCGTCGGGCACCAACGACCGGCAAGCGGTGCCAGTGCAACGTGCAGGCAGGGAAACGCGGTGATTGGTGATTTGCACGCAGCGCACCGACGTTTTTGGGGTCGAGACTGTGCGGTGATTTCTTCCGACTTCCAACCGTATCGGTGATGTCCGCGCGGCACCCCTCGCGGGATTTTCTTGACATGGCAGCGGTCGATTACTAGGCTAACGAGTGTACTATTGTCGCTTTTCCTCGCTAGCTAACCTGCTTGCCCCAGAGGCTTCGATCACTTCGAGTCAGTGTTGGATGACCAACTGGGGCGGGAAAGCACGTTCCGACTGGGCGTTTGGTTTGGTCGGCGTCTGCCATTTTCGTGGGATGAAGGCACATGGTCTGACGAGCGAACCTAGGGAGCGGACCATATGGAGGGAATTCTCCCTGTTTTGGTTCTGACTGGGTGGCGTTTCTGCGGATAGTGCGGATCGGCGATGGTCTTGTCTACATTTTGGTCTGCAATCCAAGGCGGGTGGTTGTCATGCGATGGATCTTATTCGCAGCGCTGCTGGTTATTCTGGGGTTAAGCGCACGTGTTAGCTGGGCGATCACGCCAGAGAATCCACGGGTCCGATCGGCCGTCAAACAGGCGATTCACTTTTTGGAATCGACCAAGGACTCGCGTTTGGGTGCAAAGTCGTTGGTTGGGTTGACATTTGCCAAATTCGGTGAAAAAAAATCGCACCCCAAGATTGCGGAGGCGATACGGGCTATTCAGGCTGCATTGGCCAAGGGCCCTGACAAGTTCAACGCGGATATCTACAGCACGGGTATCTCGGTCATGTTTCTGGTTGCGGTCCATCCATCACGCTATCGTTACGAGATCGAGGCGTTGGTCAAGTCGTTGCACATGCGTCAGAAGTCCCATGGTGCTTGGGGGTATCCTCTAACGCATAAGACAAGCGGCAAGACGTGTGACACATCGATGACGCAGTATGCGGTTCTTGGCCTTTGGGAGGCTGAGGAATTAGCTGGTGTCGAGACGCCTCGACTTGTGTGGGACCGCGTGGCACGCTGGCTGTTGCTGACACAGGATCCGAGTGGCGGATTTGGTTACCAGGGTAATCCCGCAGCACGGTTGGGACGCTACAACAAGCAATCTGGAGTACGGCACAGTATGACGGTTGCCGCCCTTGGGTCGCTCTACATCGTCAAGGACCGTGTTGGAATCACTAGCTTGAAGAAACGGTCGTATGACAATACTCCGGATGCATTACAACCGTACGAGTCTCCAGAGCGGCGTGCGGAGCGTATCAAGACCCGTATCGACTTGCGGCATTTTGCCATAGCGTTGTCCGATGGCAACCGGTGGGTTGAGGATAAGTACAAGGTCGATGAACTTACCTCGTGGATCTACTATTCGTTGTACGCACTAGAGCGTTACGAGTCGTTGCGTGAAGCGGCGGCGGCCGGCAGTGCCGAACCCTTGGAGAAGACCGACAAGTCAAAGTGGTATAATCTCGGAGCGCGTTACTTGTTGCGCACTCAGGAAGCAGACGGGAGTTGGGAGAGCCAGGCGGGACCGATCCCTGACACGTGCTTTGGTGCGCTTTTCCTGATGGGATCAACGCGGCAGACTCTGGCCACAGCCGGTGTTATGCGATATGACGCGGGCCTGTTGGTGGCCGGCCACGGAATACCTCGGTCGAAGGCGTTGCGAGTACGAGACGGACGCGTCGTTGTTCAGCCGTTGAAGGCACCTTTGGATCAAGTCCTGCAGATCGTCCGTGATCCGAAGCAGACCGACTTTGCGGCCGCCGTCGAAGCACTTGCCGATGCGTCCTCGACATCGGAGCCCGACCAGCTTCAGCGGTACGTTTCCGTATTGTCGCAACTGGCTCTTAGCGGTCCACACGAGGTACGATTGCTGGCGGTCCGCTGTCTGCATCGAACGAAGAACCTCGACAGTGTTCCCGTTTTGATCAGGCTTGTCGGGGACCGGGATCCCGACGTAGCTTATGAGGCGGCAAAGGCACTTGGCCGAATAAGCCGAAAATTCACAACGTTTTCGATGGGGCCCCGGTCGTCCGACGATGTGCGTGATCGGGCTGTTGAACAATGGAAGGCCTGGTATCGAACTATCCGCCCGGATGTGGATATTGAGTCGTTCGATGTCGGAGAAGCATCACGATGAACAAAATGGACTCCGAGACGACGTCGGATAGTGACCACATGTCGTCAATCGAGGAGGCAGACGCCGACGCTCGCAAGCCCTCCGGCAGGCGACGTGTTGTTTTCTGGGGCGGGGGACTTGTTGTCTTGATCGGGTTGCTCGTCGGGACTGTCGTTTTGTTCAGACCAGCTGAAAAGGATGAGAGCAAGGCGATAGATCGAGATCCGGCCAAGTCGGTCGCTGTGTCACCGATCGATCTTAGAACCTTGAAGGTTCGGTCGATTGAGCCCAAGAGTAGGGTGGCGATTGCCGATTTGGCCGGCCAAATCGGTCCACAGCTAAATGAAATCGGCACCACACTCGATTCGGCCAGTTTCGTGACGAGTTCGGTTACGGAGCAAAAGCCCGCGTCCAATCCGGACGAGGTACCACGCGAGCAGCGGTGGCAGATCGTTTTCGCCGCCGGGTTGACCGAAGGGCAATATGCGAGGCAAATTGATGCACTCGGTTTGGAAATCGGTACCTTGGGTGACGATGGAGAAATCGAATACGTGGCCGATATCGGAACCGCCAAGCCGAAACGGCACAAGGGTTCGTCCGCAAGCCAACGACAGCTTTACTTTACCTGGGATCGTGGTGACTTGAACCAGGCGGACCGTATTCTGTTGGCGAATATCGGCATGAAAGTGGCCGGGCGAATGGTGCTGCATTGTTGTTCGGATGAGGTGGTCAAGAAGTTCGCGACGCTGGAACATGAGTTTCAGGGAAAGCCGGTTGTCGATATCCTGCGGACGCGGTTTTCCGTGAAGCAGACGTTTCGCGGATACGAAGTCTATGTCTTAGACCAGCAGTTGCGGGAAAAAGGGGCTAAGAAAAGTGAATAGTGACAGCGTTTCGAGACGGCTGACCAGCCGTCTGCGGCGACAAATCTGATAAGGATGCTCAATGAGGCTGAAGATCATCCATCCTGACGGCGAAGAGCAGTTTGTGCAGCTGCACCCCGATCAGCCCGTGCGTCTGGGAACGCATGGTGCGGCCGATGTTGTCTTGCGCGGAGCGGGCGTATTTCCAGTTCATTTTGGCATCAAATGTCGTCAGGGGACGTTCCAAGCCGTTGCCTCGAAGAGTTCGAAGACAATTCGGATCAATGGCAAGAAGGTTCCCGCGGCGGATCTTAGAGTCGGTGATCGAATTGACGCTGGTCAAACACAGATCGAAGTTATCGAGGACCAAGTCGAATCCCGGCAGGGTCTGGATTCCGACCTGGACGCTCTGTCAAGTGCGGATTTGGGCCTGGATGCCGAGCTTGCCCCTTTGGATGAAGCACTCGATATGCTGGCCGACGGCGCACTCGAGGACGAAGTCGACCCACTGGATGATTCGCGGGCGCTGAATGCCGAGTCCGGATCGCTTGGCTCGGCGAGCGGCCGGAAACAAGCTGGATCGCGCACCCGTCGAGTCGTCGAGAAAACGGATCGTGGGGAGCGCGGGCCATCGGTCTTGGGACGCGTCGTTCGGTCCGGCTGGTTTCGTGCCGCTCTGGCAGCTTTGGTCATCATCCCGTTTGCGGCGGCATTTTGGTTCTATTACCAGCAGCTGCCGACGGCGAAAGAGCAATTCGATGTGGCGGATCAGTTGTATTGTGATGGCCAGTTGGCCGAGTCGGCCGAGGCATTTGACCGTTTTCTGGTATGGAATGGTCGTTCGGATTGGGCTGCCGAAGCGCGTGTTAAACGCGATGTGGCTCGTCTGAAACGGGCCCTCCAGCGTGGAGAAGACCCGGCAGCCCTACTCGCCAGGACCGAGCAGGTGACCGAGCAGTGGGCAGCGATGGCGGAGCTGCCTGCTGCACAAAGTGGATTGGCCGAAATCTTGCCCCGCATCGTTCTCGAACAACTGAACCAGGGAACGTCGGCCATGGATGGGAAAGCAAAGCAGGCGGCCAGCAGCGCATTCGCGGATGTGGCACGCGGATTGGCGTTGATCGACCGCCTGATACCGCCAACGATACAACGTTCACAGAACGTCGATCAGCTGAAAATACGCCTTGCGATTCGGCAGCGAGCTTTAAAGCAGAATGAGGTGCTTCGGAAGACGCTCGAAGATATTGAGCAAGCAGGAAAAGAGGGAGGAATAGCTGCAGGCTATGTGCCCTTGGATCAGTTGCTGACGGAATACCCCGAACTGGCTGTCAGCGGTCGTATCCGTTCGGTGTTTCGCAAGTTGGCCACGGTCGAGACTGATCGAGTTGTGTTGCGGAAAGTTGATAAGCAGCCGCCAACAGACGTGCCGCCATCCGTGGCGACGGCGGGTGGCGCTGAGTCGGCACGAGGCTCGAGAGACTCGGTTGGGATTGTGACGGTGTTCGTGCGTCTGCTCGGCATGCTCTATGGGCTGGACGCGGCCGATGGGAAAGTGCAGTGGCAAGTGAGCATTGGAGTGGGCACGGAGGTTCTTCCCGTTCGGGTGACGGATCAGCCGGCCAGTGACATTGTACTCGTTCAGCCTGCAACAGAACGCGTCACGAGGTTCGAAGTCCAAACCGGCAAGCCCCGATGGCAGGTGGCGGTTGGTCCGGTTAGTAGTCTCAGTCAGATTGTGGGCCGGCAGATCGTGGCGCCCACATCAGATCGACGGCTTGTTGTTCTTGATGTTGCTACCGGCGTTCTCCAGTGGCAAATGCAGTTGCCCCAGCAGCCAATTGATCTGGTTGTCGATAGGAAGTCCGAGCGATGTTATGTGGTTGCCGATCGGGGTGTTATCTATGTGATATCCCTCCCGCGGAAACGGTGCCTGTCGGTTTACTACTTGGGACATGCTTACAAGTCCGTCGCAATTCGTCCGATTATGTTTCACGACC
>JAJSAJ010001135.1 GCA_024274855.1 Planctomycetota bacterium
CCTTAGCCGCGAGACTGATTCACCCATGGGACAAGCCCATGGGGGTCTTACGCGGAAGAGTGCGACACCTTAGCTGCGAGACTGATTCACCCATGGGACGAGCCCATGGGGGTCTTACGCGGAAGAGTGCGACAGTTATTGATTGACGAATTCTTACCTTTCTTACACCCGGGAGCTTTCCGTTGAATTGTCGACTCCAATCATTCGTTCTGATCGTCGTCACCCTTCTGCTCGCAACCGGTTGCAACAAGCCGGTCAATCCCAACACCAGTCCCGCAGCACCGGACAAATCAACCGTCTCTCAAGACGGATCTCATGGACCGGCAAGCAAACCGGCCGAGCGGAACTCAGCCGACAACCCGGCGGACGTGGCTGCGTTGGACGCTCTGAAAGCAAAGGTCAAGAAGGATGGAGACGGCCTAATAATTGCCGTTGATTGCCGAGGAACCCAGATCGACGACGCGGGCTTGGCCCACTTGGCTGGTTTGCCACGAGTACGAGCCGTGCAGCTAGGTGCAACCGGCATCACGGACGCTGGACTCGAAACCGTCGGCCAGATCAAGTCCCTACGAGACATTGACCTGCGAGACTGCAAGATCACCAACGCAGGCCTCGCCAAACTGAGCGGCTTGACAGACCTTCGAGCGCTCCGCCTGTCGGGCAAGAGTGGTGCGACAACGATCGACGATCAAGGCCTTGAAACTGCCGCGAAATTGACGCACTTGAAACTACTGGCACTCGACTTTCTGTGGGTCAGTGCCGACGGCCTTGCACAACTTGGGAATCTCAAGGACCTTGAAGAGCTTTACCTGGCAAGAACGCTGGTCGATGATGAAGCGATGGCCAAGTTGGTTCAGTTTCCGAAACTAAGGAAGCTGCGGATTTCCCAAACTCAAGTGACCGACGAAGGCTTGGCGTCCTTGGCCAGGCTGTCGAATCTTGTCGATTTGGATCTTAGCGAAGATGCCCAACTCACCGACGATGGTTTGGCACATCTGGCCGGCATGACAAAACTGCAACGACTGAACCTCTGGCGAGTGCCGATCACGGACGCGGGAGTCGCCCACCTGAAAAGTCTGGTCAATCTCACATGGCTGAACCTTGACAACACCCAGCTGACGGACGACGGCCTGAAACACTTGACCGGTATGTCGAAGCTGCTCTTCTTGCACCTCGGCTCGACCGCCGTGTCCGACGCGGGCTTGCCGCAACTGGCGCCGCTCAAATCGCTGAAAGATCTCAAAGTGACACGAACTGCTGTAACAGCGGCCGGCGTCGAGCAGCTTCAGAAGAAGCTGCCCGACACCAAGATCCAACTGCTGTACATCGAGGGCAAATAGCGTGCGTCAGGCAACTTCCCAACCAGCTCGATAGACTTTCTTCAGGTACTTGTCGGCCTCGGGACAGTTCGTGGCCCGCAGGGTCTTGGCGTTCCACTCCAGCTTCTTGCCGGTTCGGTACGCCACATTGCCTAGCAATACAGCCTCGGTCAAAGCACCCGAGTAGTCGAAATTACAGGTTGTTGGCGAGCCGTCCTTACAGGCCTTGATCCATTCCGCGTGATGCCCGATCGATTTGGGAATACTCGGTGCGGGTGGTTTGAAGTTCGCGAACTTTTCGGCCGGGAACAGCCGGTAGTTGCTGTAGTTCGCGTACATCTGGCCTTCGCTACCAACAAACATCACACCGCTTCCAGGAACGCGTTGTCCCGCAACTTTCTTCGGAATGAGGTTGCCGTCATACCACGTCAATTTCACGGGGGGCAGTCCGTCACGCTCAGGAAACTGGTAGCGGACGATCAATCCCTTCGGGCACGTTTCGGGATTCACTTCCGGCCCTTCCGCCTCGCACTGGGTCGGGTGACGCAGCTTCAGCGCCCAGAACGGCAGGTCGCAATAGTGGCAAGCCATATCACCAAGCGTGCCATTACCAAAATCCCACCACCGCCGCCACTGTGCCGGATGATAGCGACCAGGAACGTAAGGACGCACCGGTGCGGGACCGAGCCAAAGGTCCCAACTGAGCGTTGCCGGGGGTTCCTGGCCACCCTCGGGCCGATCTCCACCGCCCCAGCCCTTTCCAACCCAAACGTGCACTTCCTCAATGTCCCCGATCGCACCCGATTGGATGACTTCCACCACTCGGCGATAGTTGTCGCCGGCATGGATCTGGGTCCCCATCTGGGTCGCCACTCCCTTTTCCTTGGCTGCTTGTGCAATCAGGCGTGCTTCTTGCACCGTATGCGTCAGCGGCTTTTCGCAATAGACGTTCAACCCGGCGCGGATCGCGCGGATCGTGGCCGGCGCGTGATTGTGATCGGCTGTTGCCACGACAACCGCATCGATCTTGCCAGCCTCCTTGTCGATCATCTCTCGGTAATCCGCATAGACACGAGCACCCTGATATCGCTTCAGCGCTCGGTCCAGATAGTTCTTGTCGATGTAGCACAGGACGACAATGTTCTCGCCCTTAACGCCGTTGATATCGGCGGTCGCTCGATTGGCTGTACCGACGCAAGCGATGTTCAGTTTTTCGTTTGGTGATCGAGACGGCGCGGCGGCCACCTGACTCCAGACGCCACCGGTGATGGCCAACGCGCCAACCCCGGACGCTTTCAAGAAATCACGACGACTAACACTCGAACGGTCTGGCATGGGAGTTCCCTTCCAATAGCATGAAAAACAAATGTCTGGTACGTCAAAAAGCCACAGGGTGGGGCAAAACGACACACATTGGGGCAAAAAGCCACACGGTAGGTAAGACGGAGCGTCAATTCTGCGGGAACACTCGCGGCCTTCCCTGCCGAAAAAGACCGAACGTTCGGGAGCAAGTCCACGAGTGTCTGTCAGGTATCATACACCATCCGGCCCGGCGTGACAAAACCACACCGAGCGTAACTGGTTTCAGCATGGGACTCGGAGATTTTCGCACCAACCGGCTGAAAAGGGCGAGCGATCGGCGTATAATCGGCCGTATCAACCACCACACACCGCCCCGGGCGGCAGGGCCGCCAACCAACTGACAAAAACCCAATTCCCAACTGACAGAAGGAGCCGGTTGTACGATGCCACGCTCGTCAATTACGTTCGTTTTCTGGTGTGCACTCTGCCATGTAACATTGGCCGAAAGACCAACCATCTCACCACCTCAACCCTTCGGAGCCACACCCAGCCAGCGACAGCTGAAATGGCATGAACTGGAGTTCTACGGTTTCTTGCATTTCACAATCAATACGTTCACGGACAAGGAATGGGGCTACGGCGATGAAAGCCCGAAACTGTTCAACCCGACCGACTTCGATGCGAATCAGCTCGCGTCAGCAGCTGCAACGGCCGGCATGAAGGGGTTAATTCTGACATGCAAACATCACGATGGCTTCTGCCTGTGGCCGTCGAAATACACGGAACACTCCGTCAAGAACAGCCCGTGGAAAAACGGCCAAGGCGATGTGGTCCGCGAAATCTCTGATGCGTGCCGCCGCCACCGACTTAAGTTCGGCGTCTATCTGTCGCCCTGGGACCGCAACCATCCAGATTACGGAAAACCGGCTTACGTCCAATACTATCGGAACCAGCTTCGCGAACTACTGACCCAATACGGACCGATCTTCGAAGTCTGGTGGGACGGAGCCAACGGAGGCACGGGCTACTACGGCGGCGCGCGCGAGAAACGTGTGATCGACCGCGGCAGCTACTACGATTGGAATACAACCATCGATATCGTGCGTAAGCTGCAACCGGATGCCTGCATTTTCTCGGACGCGGGCCCCGATATCCGATGGATTGGCAATGAACACGGAATCGCCGGCGAACCGTGTTGGGCAACCTACACGCCCACGGCACGCAAAGGTGAATCCAAACCGGGCCCCGGAACCACAAACGCCCGGCAAGGCAATCAGGGGACCCGAAACGGCCGACTCTGGCTGCCCGGGGAAGCGGATGTGTCAATTCGACCAGGATGGTTCTACCACAAAAACCAGGACGCGAAGGTACGGAGTCCGGAGAACCTGCTGGATCTCTATTTTGTCAGTGTTGGACGCGGGTCGTCATTGCTGTTGAACCTGCCACCCGATCGACGTGGACGAATTCATGAAAACGACCTGCAGTCGCTCAGGCAGTTCCGGCAAATCCTGGATGCAGTCTTTCAGAAAAACCTGGCACAAAACGCAACGTTGACCGCCTCCAATGTTCGAGGTAAGAGCGCGCAATTCAGCGAACAGAAAGTGCTCGACGGAGATCGCACAACATATTGGGCCACCGACGATTCCAAGAAACAGGTTGAACTGACGGCAACATTCTCGCATCCCGTTTCATTCAACATCGTCGATATTCGTGAATACCTGCCGCTCGGCCAACGCGTCGACATGTGGAGCGTGGAGGCATGGCAGGACGGGAAATGGACCGAGTGGGCCCAGGGTCAGTCGATCGGCAACCGGCGTTTATGCCGCGGCAAATCGGTGACAACCGACCGCGTACGATTGCGACTTTCCGGCCCGGTATGCCCCGCCATCAGCGAATTTGGACTGTATGCTGAACCGGCGTCCGCAGGTACATCGGATAAGGCTCCCGGAAAATGAATTGCCAGTCCACTCCGAATCGACGTTCGCCGAATTGAATCTCAACTTCTTGGTAACTGTATAGGTGTCTGCAGTAGGACTTGCATCTCACTGCTGTTTTTGCGGTTAATCGACCCCAACGGCCTTGTGCCGTTGGTGAGCGAGTCTATTGAGCTAAAGAGCAACATGTCACTCCAAAGGCTCCGCTCGCTCCCCGCCGCCAAAGGCGGCGGGGAGCGAGGATTTCACCACATCGCGTTAGCTCGCGAGACTGATTCACCCATGGGGCGAGCCCATGAGGGTCTGTACGCGGTACGCGGAAGAGTGCGACAGTGATTGATGGCGAATTCTTACTTGCTGCCTACTTCTTCTTCGGCTTCGTAGGTGGGCTGGCAGGCAGGTCCTGTTTCGCCAGGTTTTCGAACTTCCTCCATGCCCGCGCCCACAGTTGCTTGAGCTGTGCGGCTTTGTCCGGAAGTTGTGTCACGCGATTTTCAGATTCCGCACGATCGGTACTCAGGTCATACAGTTCCCAATCGCCCCCTTTTTCCGCAACGAGCTTCCAGTCTCCGACCCGGATCGCTCGGTTGTCTTCGTGCAGCCACCACAGATAGTCGCGCGTCACGGTCTGATCTTTCTCAAACACGGGTACCAGACTCGTGCCCGGCGCATCAGGTCGTGGCTTTCCATTCCACCTAGTCGGCGGCTTGCCACCGGCCAGCTCCAGAATCGTCGGCACCAGATCGACAACGTGCCCCGGGTTGCGCCGCAGTTGCCCCTTATCGGTGATGCGAGCGGGCCAGTGCACAATCAGGGGCGTTGAAATCCCTCCTTCATGCACCCATGTCTTGTGGCGGCGAAATGGCGTGTTGCAAGTCGTCGACCATCCGGGCCCCAGGCATAAATGAGTTGCCGCCGAACCTGGTGTTGCCGTCGGATCGTGCCCGTCGTTGCGGACCATGATTTCAGCACTTGCCCCGTTGTCGGACAGGAAGAAAATCAACGTGTTCCGAAAAGCATCCATCGCGCGCAGCTGATCGAGGATCCGGCCGATCTCGCGATCCATTCGATCGATCATGGCAGCATGAATCGACATTTTCGTTGCCTGAA
>JAJSAJ010001136.1 GCA_024274855.1 Planctomycetota bacterium
CCCATGGGTGAATCAGTCTCGCAGCTAAGGAGGATCGCCGCACGAACGCCCCCCAGCGACGGACGGAAGCAGACCATTGCGTGGCGAGCGGTTGGTCGGTATTGGCTGCGGCCCGGCTACTTCGACCGTCCTGAACGCGACGACACACCAAGCTGCACGGAGTGCAGGCGTTCAAATCAGGCTCCTTTTTGAAAAATACGTTCCAGAGTGGGTAGACGCAAACATCAGTTAGAAAATCTCGAAACGCCAGTCGATCGCACGCCAAACCGGGGGCACATGGAGCGGTCGTCAGGATTGAACGGAGATGACCAAGACCGAACTTTCGTGATGAACATGCCGGCATCGGTCTCCACCAGGCAACGATCTGCTGAGTCTTCAGGAATCGGTAAGTCCGTTCCATGGTCGCCTCATAGAGTGTCAAGTCGAAGATAAAATAACCGTGGCGTCCGCCTTTATGGCTGACAAGTTGACACTCGTTGCCCAACTGCCGCGTTCGTTTGTGAAACAGAACTGCCCCGGCGTAGGGAGTCACGGTGTCTGCCGTTCCGTGAAAGATGATCGTGGGCGGCAGACCGGCTTTAACATGATCGACCGGTGAGAGTTCTCGCCAACGCCGGCCGATTTTCTTCTGTCCATATCCATGCTCGGATGTATCGATGACCGGGTAATAGAGGACCAGCGCGTCAGGGCGACACGAGATCGATATGTCGTCACTCGCTTCATCGACGCCGTCGAACAACGCCGTTGCGACCGCAACATGACCACCGGCCGAACCGCCTGAGACAACAATCCGATTGGGGTCGATACCAAGTTCCTGGGCGTGGCAACGCAAATAGCGAACCGCCGAGCGGCCGTCCTTGACGCAATCGAACACGGTCGTACCGGCACTGCGATTCATCAACCTATATTCCAAACTGATGCCGACCATGCCCAATCGCGAGAAGTGATCCGCCAACGGATAAAACTGTCTCGCGTTGCCGCCCGTCCAGCCGCCACCATGAATCGTCAGAAAGACGGGACGGCGGTCCTTCGGTTGATGTCCCTCGGGCTCGAAGATATGCAAATGCAGTTTGCGGTCGCCAACAGTCTTGTAGACCACACGACAAGTCGGCTCCAGCTTCGCCGCAATCGGTACCAACGGCCTTGGCAACTGTGCTGACGATCGATGGCATGTCATTACAAGAGCGATAGCGACCAATAAACATCGAATATCGATTCGGTTATGCATCCATGTGTTCCTTGACAGCCTGTTTCGCGATGGATTTCCTCAACCGTTTCAGCTACGATGATACACGAGAAAACCTTGGGTGACAGCAGGAATTGGGGTTAACGAACAAAAGGGTCAGGACTCTTTATTGGGTACTGCGGGGCGTTTTTTTCGCGTGGGCGACCGCGGTTTCGGAGTGTCGACTCGATGCCCAGACGCCGGGCCGCCGACTCGACCCACGCCGGATCATCTCCCAACGGGCATCCGCGCGCAACGCTGCGGCGCAACGCTGACAATTCCTTTTCGCTCAACGCAACGTTGACTCGCTTCCCCCAATTGGGAAACCTTGCAATGGGCCAAGGCGAAAGCAGTTTCGGGTCTGGCTCCGGGGGTTGCAGCCAACGCCAGAGTGAACCCCAACGCCATTGCTCGGCAGACGCCACCAACCCCGCTCGAAGGGCATAGCGCTCGACATACGGGCAAACGGTACAGAAGTGCGCATCATCCTGGATCGGAAAACTCCTGTAGCGTCCCTGATAAACGTGCCCTTCGCCGGACGTGTGATAATGCGTGTGATCACGCATGGTATGAGTGCCGGTTACTCAACGCACAAAATCACTCATCCCCCCGTCGGTTTCCGGAGACAGCACGAAGTGCCAATGATTGGGCATCAACGCGTAGGCAAACAACCGGACCGGGTATCGCTGAAAGCCCTCGGCCAGAATCCCCTCGAATGCTTCGTAGTCGGCATCCTTGTGGAAAACCGTGCAACGCCATTGCCCCGGTTCAGAGCATGATACAGCCCGCCCGCTTCGTCCGCTCGTGGTGGTCTTGCCATCCACACAGCATAACCGATCGCCAATTCCAGAACAAAGAGTCCTGACCCCAGGTATGTCCCCTGGCCGTCCTTCACGATGAATGAGTCGGCGGCCTGGAGTACAACCGGCTGAGCGATCAGCAAGACAGTTATGAGCAACGATTTCATCGTGTTGGTCTCTTCTGCATATTGTTGGACTGATGCTCTCAGTTGACTCAATCATCAGAGGCAATGTAGCGTCGATCTCTTTTCCGCCCCAGTTGCCGCGATGAATTGGCTTGCGAAACACATCGCGATGTCGCAGTCCAACGGCAGGCTATATCACGCATGGAATGTGGGTAACACTTTAGTTCGGGTTTCGCACTTTTTGAGGAGAAAAACTGGGGTTGTAGAAAAAGCGGCCAACCACGCAAAATTGGTGAATTCAACGACGAGTTCCCAAAATGCACCGAGGCCGCAGATGGAACTTACCGCAACATTCATGGTTTTACTAGATGCCTTTCAGCCAGTCTTTACCGCTCCTTCCTTCGCTACTTTTCGGTTACTGATGACCGGATGGATTCTTTCGATTCGGCATCGCTATGTCACCGACCTGATTGTGTCCAGCGATTCCGTGGGAAACGGACACTTCTCCGACTATCACCGCTTCTTCAGTGAAGCCGTCTGGGACATCGACCATCTCTGGAAATGCCTGGCTATACCGATTGTCAAGACACTCATCGGCAAGGACGCGTCCATTATCCTGGCCGGCGATGATACTCTCTGCCGGAAACGTGGACTGGGAATCTTTGGAACCGGAATGCACCATGACGCTCTCAGTTCCTCCAAATCCAAGAAGATATGTCATTGGGGGCACGACTGGGTCGATCTTTGCATCGTGATTGCAAGTCCCTGGTGGGCGCCGACTAGAGTCTTTGCGTTGCCGATCTGCATGCGTTTGTATCGAAATCGGCAGGGACTGACCAAAGGCAAACACAAGTCTGCCAAGAGGCCCACCGCCAGCCAAAAGAAAGCTGCTTCGAAAAAGGCCAAGCAGTCCGCCGAGGCGAAAAAGAAGGCTGCCGCCAACGCCAAGGCGAATCGCCAAGCCGATAAAACACCTCACAAAACCCGACCCGAACTGATGGCGGAGATGATTACCTTGGTGGCCGCTTGGTTTCCTGATCGCAAGTTCATCCTGGTCGTCGACAGTCTTTACAGCGGCAAAAGTGTGTTGTCGATACTGCCGGATAACTTTGATTTGATTGGTCCAGTTCATGCCAAAGCGGCACTCTATGCGCCGGCACCGCCGGAGAGCAAAAGGCGTCGCGGCCCCCGGCGCAAGAAAGGCGATCGGCTCAAGAGTGCAGCGGCTTGAGAGAGAGATCGTACCGGCTGGAAAACGCTTCACTTCGACCAGTGTGGAAGGCATGAATATTGGAACGGTTCTTCTTGCATTGAGCGATTCAACGTGGTGTTGGCGGATCGTGTGACTAATCGGTTCGAGCCACTCGACGCGTTTGTCAGACCATCACAATGCAAAATGTCACGAAACGCCCAAGTTCTACTTGCGCCGTGGGGTCGACACGTGCGAGATTACCGAAAAATGAACGGCGAAGCGTTTGGGTTCTCCCGGCAACCTCGTTAGAATTGTTGGTGCTGACAACTATTGGCAAGACGAGTTTTGTCGAATCCGAAACCGGCCACGTTGTGAACCGTAAGCCATTTTTCATCGGAGAGTATGAGCCCAGCAGGATCTGTCGCGACGAGCGTTCTTGAAATCGACCAGCGCGTTCGGAGTAACGACGTTCATGGCGTCGAATGCGCTCGCCAGGCACGCTTGCGGTGCCGTGCTAGGGTCGGGGAAGATTGAAGTTCTGTACCCCCGTATGCGTGTTCCCGCATCATTTATTGTCGACGATTCTACTTGTCTGGTGAATATGGGGCGGTTCTGCATGCCGCAGTTTGCCGACGTGTGGCCCGACCGAGCCAGCTACAAGAAGCCGTGGAAGACGTGGCCCGCCGAGATTCCAGACAGCTTCGTGCGCGAGTTTGGTCAGTGGTGTGGCGAGCAAGGCGTTAAGGGGAAATACAGCATCATTCCGTACCCTGCCTGCGTTGGTTGGCTCGACCGCGAATTGCCCGGGTGGTCGCACAAGGATTTGCTTCGCAGCCTTCGACTCGTGCGAGAGTTGATGGTGCCCAATTGGGATATCCATCCGGAAATGATTTCGCACACGCGGGTAATCGATGTGAACACCGGCCGTCCAATGGCGGAAGCCAAACCGGCCAATATGGAGAACTGGTTCCCGCAGACTGCCATGAGTGCGGATCAGTTGGCGAACTATCTGGCCTACGCATTGCGAATACTAAAAAACTGTGACCTGCCCTGTGAGGGGATCACGACGCCAGGTGGTTTTGGTGGTCGAGTGAAATCCGAATTGTCGTTGTTGCCGGCGGCGAAACAACCGCACTCCGCCAGGTTTCTAAAGCCCGCCAGCTGGTATCAGGTACCTGGTTGCGAGAATCAGATTCGAGCGTACTCTGTTTCAATCTACCCAAGGGAAAGAGTGTGGTGCAGTGGTGACGACGTGGTGTTGTAGCTGATGGCATAAGAGTCTGACTCGGTAGGATGCGCGCACGGTGCGCGCATGTTGTCCGACGGACGCCCACGTCCGTCGGATGAACGGACGTAGGCGTCCGTTCAACGCGTTGGTTGCGGGATTATGCGCGGAGCGCATGCCCTGTCGTGTTAGGATTCGCCCTCCCGGAAACACTGCTTCTCCGGGTTCTGAGGCAAAGCCAAGAAACGTATTGCGAAAGTGGAGTAGTTGAATCAACGCTTGGAGCAGAGATTCCATGAAGCGTGAGTTCTTCCAGTCGATCCTGTGGGATAAATGTGGAGATACACCCATGACAAGCGGCAATCGAAATCGATCGACGACGGTCATCTCTGGAGCATGGGCGGCGGTTACCGCGTTTGCCTAGCTGGCAGACGCACAACTGATGGGCGCCGATCTTCGGTTGTCTGCTTCGGCAAAAAGTTGACATGAAAAAGGACTTTGGATGCCTCTCCAGGTCACCCGTTCAGGACCCAGCCATCACGGTACTTGCAGCTCAAAAACTCATTCGCTTCGTCGCAGTTGGTCACTTGGCCAGTCTTTCCATCGTACTCCAACTTCTTGCCAACTCGATAAGCAACCAAACCCAACAGCATCTGTTCAATGGCATCGCCACTATATCTGAAGTCACATGCGCACTTCAGGTCGCTCTTGCATGCGTTGACCCATTGTTCTTGGAATCCGCCCAGACGCGGGATCTGCTCCGATTCCGGTCGTGGCGTGTAATGGTCCAGGCTGCCACCTTCTTCAAGTGGAAGAAGCTTGTGGTTTCTAAAGCCTGCCGCCAGCTTGGCCTTGTCTCCCACAAAGAGAGCACCGTGGCTGTTTCCGTACGGATCCATTTTCTTTCTCTCGCCACCGTGAGCCCCCTGGTACCAGGTGACTTTGATCGGTGGGCGCCAGTTGTTGGCGGGATGCTCGAAGGTCGCAGTCATGTCGACGGAAGTTACATCGGGATTGAACTTTTCGCCAAACGTGTTTGCCGTTGTGGGCAACGTTGCGTCGATGCCATACCAGGCTAGATCCATCGTATGGCTTCCCATATCGCCGATTTGCCCGCTCCCAAAGTCCCAATACATATTCCAGGCCAGGCAACCGCCGAAGTAACCTGGGTTGTAGGGGTGCATCGGCGATGGACCGATCCAGAGGTCATAGTGCAGATGGGACGGAGGATCGCCTGCGGGCGGCAGATAACCTGGCCGACGCAACTCGCGATTGCCCCAGACGTGAACATGCTGCAACGTTCCGACCGCACCATCCAATATCATCTCGCGAACGCGATTAAAGTTTGGGTGCGCGTGTCGTTACGTTCCAATTTGTGTGGCAAGTTTGCCTTTCTTGGAAAGCCACTTCGCTCGAACCACACGTGCTTCTTCCACGGTATTGGCCAGCGGTTTCTCGCAATAGATGTGCATGTCGCGGTTCAAGGCCCAATTGGCGACGAAAGCGTGCGTGTGATCGGTTGTGCAACAAACCACGGCATCAATGTCTTTCTGCTCCAGGCATTTGCGCCAGTCGAAGTAGTGCTTTGCGCCGGGGAATTGGTTGGCTGCCCTGGCGAGGTTCCGCTCGTCAATGTCACACAACGCGACAATATTTTCGTTCTTGATGCTCTTGAAGTGGGCACGAGCCCTGCCCCAAGTCCCGATCAGGGCGATATTCAATTTGTTGTTAGGTGAATTGGCCGATGCGAATACGCCACTCGGCAAAATCGTCAACCCGGCTCCGGCCGCCAAGGTCGATTTAAGAAGTCGACGTCGCGTGATCGTGGAGCGACCGGTGGTTCGTTTGCGCGAGGCGTTCATCAGCTGGACTCCTTGTCGAGGATGAGGAAGACAACGACGTTGGGTGAAAAACGGAATGTTGACCGAGCAAGCGAGCGACTTAGTTGCTAGTGGGCTTCGTCAGGCAACCAAACTACCATGCCGGCGCATCGAAGTCTATCGTCGTCATTGTACCTCGAAACGCCCCGTCCGCATCTAGCCGATCACGAATTCGCCAGCCGATGCATGGTGTTGCGTGCGGTCTTTTCCCAGGGCCCTCATGGCGATCCAGTTCAATTCGTCTTGGACTTGGTGCGGAGGTATGACGTTGCGCAATACGGATCGGTTCTCCGGCCTGAAAAGGCTAGGCCTGGTATCAAAACCCCAAGAAGCAGGGGCTCCGGGAGGGCGAAGCTCCTGCTGAGCCTCTTGTTTCGTTGGCCAGAACGGGTCGGCAGGAGCCTCGCCCGCCCGTTTCTCACTTCTCACGAAACACGCGTACCGTTCGTGTTCGCCCTGAACGTGCGTCCAGCGCGCCTCGCTCGCTTCTAATTGGGCAGCGCCACTTTGATGTCTCATTGTAACCCGAAGCGTTAGCAAGGGATGGGGTGCGGCGATTTTCCTCGCTTACGCTTCGGGCAGTTCAACGCCACCATATCCGGCCCGCATCGCGGCTTCGTGCTGTTGTTGCACGAGCGTCAACTGTTTCTTCAGAGGTGTGGCGATCGTTCGTGGCAACAACGTGTATCGGTCCGTATTTCCTTTCGTGTCACGAACCGTAATTTGCAGGCGAGAAAAGTCCAGGTCTTTCGCGCGCAGTCGCAGAGCTTCCATTACACGCATCCCACTTCCGTACAGCAACCCGCCAATCAGCCAGTTCACACCGTCCAGATTTGCCAACACCGAAAGGGCTTCG
>JAJSAJ010001137.1 GCA_024274855.1 Planctomycetota bacterium
GACATCATTGGTACACCGCCGGCGAAGTTCGTCTTGTCCAACCTCGCCTCGATTCGCTGCTTGCGTGTCGCCAGTTTTTCGCGTATCTTGGCTTTCACTCGAAAACTCTCCTTGTCTTGAGGGAATGGGGATTTCATTACTCAATAAAACCCTCAAGAACACCGGAAGTTTTCGAGTTGTTTGTAAAACTCACCAGCAAAGCCCGCTGGGCTTTGCTGGTTCTAGGGCTAGCGAGCTGTGGCTACGATCAACCTCAGGAGCAACCCTATCCGAATCCACAAGCTATCCGGATCCCTAACATTCAACACGAGATCCCACACGGTTTCCGTCTCCCTGAGTGGCCAATAATCATCATACCCGGAAATAGAGTTAGCCCGCATCCTCATCCCCCGGTCAACTGGGATCCTCCAAACATGAGGCCGTATGTTCCGCAGCCTCCGATAGAAGTTCCTCTGCCAGTCATCCCGATTATTGTCGTTCCCGAACGGATGTGGGAATACTGGTTTCCAACTCCGGGATTGGTCAAGGTTGCCTAGTCGGAGTATGCCCCCTCAACGAAACAGCGCCTATCTTCGGTGCAGTGCACGTGAAGTCGATGTGCGTAATCATCATCGAACAAATCTATAGGCGGCCACTGAGGAGCAGCAAGTCATGGAACTGGGCCCAATGGAACACCCTGTTTTCGACATTGACGGGTGGCTAGAGCGATTTCCCGTAAGCGCGAATCTGAATGCCCCGAATGCCCCAGTTGTGAACGTCTCGCAAATCTCGAGCCCAGTTCATGCCTGCACGCTCTTTCAAGCTAGGAAAGCTGTCCACAATTTGATCCATTGGGGCAAACAAGTGCCTATCGACGTATTCGTATGGTCTTCGGGCGAGCCGCCACGGGCCTATCTTACGAAAATTGGCGGAAGGCCCTACCGTCCGGCAGGACGTTCGTGGCCCTGTGATCGAAGCGGCGAGCCCTTATGGTTCGTTGGGCAGTTCTGTTTTGCCGATTCACGTGACTTGGTTGGTTCTACTCCCGGAGATATTTTGCTCATTTTCACTGAAAAAGAAGACTACGGCTTTCGTAATCTCCAGTTTGAGTGGCATGACATTGACACCGATAAGGGGGACTCCCAGGAACATCTTCCCCCGTCGCATTCGCCCTTCGACAACCTGCACGGTCATATTCTTCGTACATACACCTATCCACGTGGACGACCTATTGAAGCCTGTTCTGGCCAGTGGCCCCTGATCCAAACTGATGTTTGCTACTATCATTCGTTGCATAGGATGTTGCGAATCGAGGGGACTCAGATAGGAAGTGCTCCTTTCTGGATTCAAACGGAAGACATGTTGCCGGGTAGAGTCATCGCAACGCTGTCGTCGCCATGTCCGGATCCACACAGTGCATATCCGTGGATCAACCACCCAGATCCATTATTCCCTGCCAACGAATGGCCCAGGCTAGAACACGACAAATGGAGGCTCATGATCGGGGACAGGGGAGGCATTTACATATCTGTCGATACGGCCGGAGAATTACACTATGACATCCAGTATTACTGAAAACTATCTCCTGCAACCGATGCGGGCAACGCCGTGAAGGATTTTCATGCGGCGTTTTGCAAAGAGATTTGTTCCAAAAGACAGAAGTAGCGCAGTAAGCCCCCGGTCTCCATCAGACGGCACGCAGCACAACCGGCAGGCGGGGGATGGGGAGTGAAGGCGAGAAGCGCGCGTGACTCTATACTAATAGGAAAAAGTAACGCGCGGATCTTCTGACCGCGCGTGAGTCCAGGCGAGGGGGAGATGGCGCGGCCGAGTCGACCATCGAGCGCAAGAACCGCGCACCAAGCGCCGAGCGCGAATGAAGTGACAGACAGCGGTCATTTCGGACTTTTTTTCATCCGTTAGTACAGACCGGTAGCCCGTCGAGCTGGAAATCGACTTGAAAACCGTCCGGTCCATGTTGCACACGACCTTTCACTTTCTTTTCTGGCCGGGGTGCCGGAGCTATGTCACCATGACACACGCGCCGGACGCCTCTGCCGACTGCCGCTCCGGTGGTGGACCTCGTCCAGGCCGCCGCGGATTCTGTTTCTGTTCCGATGCCTGCCCGTACCATCCCAAAAGCCATCTCAGCATGAAATCACTTCGTGGAGAGGGTATTCGGTGGCGGATTCGGACGTCATTTCATCCGAAGGGAGGCTGAGTATTGCGGGTGAGTGGCGGGAGTGCCGCACAGGTTTTCACACCGAGCACCGGTCGGAGCTTGTTCCTAAGA
>JAJSAJ010001138.1 GCA_024274855.1 Planctomycetota bacterium
CGATTTCGGGGGCGCGATCGGCGTGACGACCGACAGCGTCGAAGGTGCCGACATCACGATCCCGGTCTACAACTTCACCGAAACGCACTACATCGACGACAGCTTGGTAACTGGAGCCTACAAAGCGACGCTCTTCTTTCTCACGGGAAAAACGAACAACGCGACGTTCAAAGGATTCGCCGTGGGTGAAGTCTTGTTCCTTGGCGCATCGGGCTCGAAGCGGGGCAAGGACGACTGGGAGATCACGTACCGGTTCGCCGCGAGCCCGAACGTGACCGGACTGACCATCGGCGACATCACGGGCGTCAATAAACGCGGTTGGGAATACCTCTGGGTTCGATACGCCGACGCCGAAGACCAGAACGTGTTGGTCAAGAATCCGATCTCCGTGTACGTCGAACGTGTTTACGAAGCGGGCGACTTTTCGCAACTGGGCATTGGGGTGTGAGGTGAGAGGCTAGAGGTGAGAGGCTAGAGGCTAGAGGCTAGAGGCCAGAGGCGAGAGGAAGAACCGGGAGGACATTCTCCATGTTTTGCAAGTCAAATTCAGCAAGGGCTGCAATGAGTCGACCACAAAGAGTAATCGTGAACGTGTCCGTCCCTCTAGCCTCCAGCCTCCAGCCTCTAGCCTGATATGAAAAAAGTCCAAGCGGGGCAGCCGCTCCAGATTCCAGCCGAGGCGTACAACGCCTTTCTGGATGCGGCACGTGCCCAGCGCTCCCGCCTCCACAATCGCGAGCAGGACTCGTTGCCGCCGTTTCGACAAGCCGACATCATTCTCGTACGGAACGATTCGCCGGAAGACCGGGCAAGGTTCCACATCCTTGGCGTGTCGTCACCCATCGTCTCGCCAACAGCAAACCTGGACCAGTTCAAGAACCAGGTCGCCTTGGCCGGCGTTCGCCCGCTCGTGCCCGACCATGTCGGCCGGTTCGCCGTATTGCTCGATCCGTTGGAGGTTGGCGCCATCGGCCGAGCTTGGGTCAGCGGCGTTTGTCCGGCACGCGTCAGCGTCACGGACCAGTGCCACCAGTACGCCGATGTGGCCGACGATGACCCGACATCGCTGCGAAGTGTTCCTCGCGGTTCGGCTCGCATCCTGTGGCGCGAAGGCGGCCTTGGATCGCAGTGGGCCGTGCTCCGTTTGTCGAACTCGCCCTCACCGCTTCGACGCTTCAAGTTGCTCGCGCCCCTTGTTCGCTGCGGTTCTGCTTCCGCGCAGCGCGTAGTTTACAGGGAAGGAGCCGGTGGCAAACCCAATTGGTGTCGGACCGACTGCAACTTCACGCTGTTCGATTCGCTGGGCATTGTTCCTGAAATAGGAGCTGGCGCCGGCAGTTTCGGTTGGGCCATTTGGATGAGCGACAGTGGGCGCTGGGAGCTGGTGGCTCTCGGGGAAGGTTGCTGTCCGGCGTCCAGCGCGCCATCGTCGGGGACCAGTTCTGCACCGAGTAGTGAACAATCATCACCTCCGAGCACGTCACCGTCGAGCACTCCGAGCACGTCACCATCAAGTGCTCCCAGCGCCTCGCCATCGTCCGGGCCAAGCGCGTCCCCGTCATCGACTCCCAGCACGCCATCGCCGCCGCCTCCACCGCCGCCGCCATCGTCTGCAGTGTCGTCTTCCGGCCAGCCGTCGTTTTTCCCTTCGGTTGCATCGTCCCAGTCGGACAAAAGCACGGCGATTGTCCCTGCAAGCTGGTCGCGCACCGGCTACACGGCACTGTTCATTGCCGAGATGCCGGAGGTACGATTCGATGACGTGATGACGGCGACCGTCTCGGATGACGAGACGCTGCTCCCGATCGACCCACGGTTCTTGGAAGTCTGCGAACCGGACACCGTGCAGGTCTGCGGCTGCGTGCCAGATCTGCCGGTGCTTGTGGGCGCCGTGGTGGAGAGCGACAAAGTACGCATTCGCGTCTCTGGCCTCCAGCCTCTTGCCTCCAGCCTGCGCCTTGTCATTCGTCTGACGGGCATTCGCAAAGGCTTTAGCTCGCAGCGGTTCCCGGATCGTACTGAAGAG
>JAJSAJ010001139.1 GCA_024274855.1 Planctomycetota bacterium
AATACCGGAGATTACTTGATGAAGTCAACACAATCTGATTTCGGTTTCGGCACGAAACCGCTGCATTATTCGTGGCGTGGTGCGACGGAAAAACACTTGAACCGAATCGTGCCACGAAACGAACGTGCTGCTTGGCCATTTCCGCATGATGTGTGGACGGTGCTGCGTGTCACTATCGTATGCATGCTGAGTGGATTAGTCGTTCCAAGTGTTCTAGCCGATGATTCGGTACTCTGGTACAAGACGCCGGCCCATTCGTGGGAAAAAGAAGCATTGCCGATCGGCAACGGCCGATTGGGCGGCATGGTGTTTGGCGGCATCGAGCGCGGGCACATTCAATTCAACGAAGACAGTCTTTGGATAGGCGACGAGAGTGACACGGGATCGTACCAGACGTTTGGTGACCTCTATATCGAATTGGGCGACCCAGTTGAGAAAGTCGGCATCAGCAACCCGAGCGAGCATCATTCATCGCGAGGTCAGGAAGTCGCCAAGACGGTTGACGGAAATGACCGCACAAAGTGGTGTGTGGAGCACAAAGGCCGGCCGGTCGTCTGGCAAATGTCCTATCCGGAATCACCCGCCAGTCCGTTACAGAGTTATGCGTTTACCAGCGCGGGCGACGTGCCAACTCGGGACCCGCAGCATTGGAAATTGCTTGGGTCAAATGACGGTCGAACCTGGACCGAGTTGGACAAGCGGGATCTTGATGGTCCCTTCGGGCGACGCAACATGTCGAAGACGTTCGAGTTCGCGAACCAGGAACGATTTCGGTCGTATCGGTTCGTTTTTGAACACGCCGACAAAACCCACTTTCAAGTCGCCGAGATTGTTTTGGGCCACGCGGGGTCTGACTTCCGAAGAATATCCGCACCTGCCCCGTTAGCCCCCTATCAACGTTCGCTGGATATTGGTAACGCCGTTCATTCGATTCGCTACAGCCGCGACGGCACGGAGTATCGGCGGACCTATTTCTGCAGCTATCCGGCACAAGTCATGGTCTTGCGATTGACTGCCGGTTCACCAGCGGCACACACCGGTAGAATCAGATTGACAGACGCTCACGATGCCACAATCACCGCTCGGGAGAACCGAATCGTGATCGCTGGTTCGTTGGCCGGATATTCCTACGGTCGGGGCAGCGCCCGGGGAAGTAAGGCCAAATACGGCATATCACTTGACTACGAGGCCCAACTGCTCGTCTTGAACGAAGGTGGAACGTTGGAGGTTGCTGATGACGCCATTCGATTCAAGGACTGTGACGCGCTGACGATCCTCTTGGCAGCCGGCACAAATTACTGTAACCAGCGTGACAAGCAGTGGAAAGGGCCGCACCCCCACGAGCGGATTGAGGTTCAACTGAAGGCCGCCGCCAGTCAGTCCTACGAAACGTTGTTGGCCGAGCACGTCGAAGACTATCAACGTCTATTCCGCCGTTGTGCGGTCGACTTGGGGGAAACTCCGAAGGCCGTGCTCGCTTTACCGACCAACCAACGTCTGGCAGCTTACAAACAGGGGGCTACCGACCCGGACTTGGAGGAGCTGGTATTTCAGTTCGCTCGTTACTTGATGATCAGCAGCTCGCGACCAGGCACGTTACCGGCCAATTTGCAGGGACTCTGGAATCAAAGCAATCGTCCGCCGTGGCGTTCGGATTACCACACGGACGTCAATGTTGAAATGAACTACTGGTTAGTCGACGCGGCAAACCTGTCGGAGTGTTTCGGACCGCTTGCCGAGTGGTTCTATTCCATTCGCGCGGTGCGTCGTGACGAAACGCGAAAGACGTTCCATACTCGAGGCTGGATTACACACGCGGAAAACGGGGTCTTCGGTGGGTCTACATGGAAGTGGTCCAAGGGAGACGCTGCGTGGGTCGCTCAAAACTTGTGGGACCACTATGCCTTTACACAGGACAAGGCGTACCTTCGCAAGCGGGCCTATCCGATCTTCAAGGATCTGTGCGAGTTTTGGGTCGAGCACCTCAAGTCGCTTCCAGACGGTACGTTGGTTTCGCCGGACGGATTTTCGCCGGAGCACGGGCCACAGGAGGACGGTGTGTCATTTGACCAACAACTTGTGTGGGACCTGTTTACCAACACCATCGAGGCGTCGCGAATACTCGACGTCGATCGACCATTGCGCGAAAACCTCGAGGCGATGCGAGGCCGGTTGCTCGGTCCGAAAATCGGACGTTGGGGGCAATTGCAAGAATGGATGGTCGATCGCGACAACCCGAAGGATCAGCACCGACACTTGTCCCACATGATTGCGGTCCATCCGGGTCGGCAGATCTCGCCAGTGACAACTCCCGAACTGGCCGAAGCTGCCCGCGTCTCGATGAAGGCTCGCGGCGATGGCTCAACAGGGTGGAGCCGGGCCTGGAAGATCGCCATTTGGGCACGTTTGCACGACGGAAATCACGCGTACGGCATTCTCAGCAGCATGTTGCGAAGCATGATCCTCGATAATCTGTTCAACACGCACCCGCCCTTTCAGATCGACGGCAATTTCGGCTACGCGGCCGGAGTCTGCGAAATGTTGCTCCAGTCACACATGGGCGAGATCCACTTCCTGCCCGCGTTGCCCGACGCCTGGGCAACGGGCAGCGTGCGCGGCATGCGCGCTCGTGGTGGGTTGGAAGTTGACATGGATTGGCAAGAGGGGCATGCAACGCGTGCCATATTGAAAGCCAGCGTCGCGGGCACGTTCGCCCTGCGAGCGCCGAAGGGCCAACAGATCGCCGGTCCGAGCAAGGTGACACTCAAGGCGGGAGAGATTCGCGAAGTGGCTTTCAAATGAGGCCCCGGCGATCGGCTTTCAATGTGGTCCAACGTGGCGTGTCATGCAGGCCGTTTCAAAGAGACGTCGTTGGCGAATAGAACAACCGAATGCACGGAAGCGAGGATCGCTGGTCACCGTTTGTATTAAGCGTGTCCCGAGATTGACTGGCGGTTGGCGACACGGGAGGGCGAATCAATTGTTGTCGCGTTTACTGGAGGGCGTTCGTGCAGCGATCCTCCTTAGCTGCAAGACTGATTCACCCATGGGGGTCTGTACGCGGAAGAGTGCAACAGTTATTGATTGGCGAATCCTTAGGCTAAGGTTTGCCAAGATCGATAATCATGAACGAGTCGAACCGAACCCAGCGGACTTGGTTTTTTGATCCGTTTTGGGTGAAAAGGCCGATTCTCGCTTGGCCGGGGACTTTGAAGTCGCATTCGCCACTGTCGGGCCAGGCGTCGGTTTCTTTGATACGCCACTGGCCCTTTACATGGTTGGCCCGAATGACCAGCCGCAACTGCATATTGGCCGCGGACGCTTCAACTTTGCCGAAGACTCGCCCACGTCCCGCCTGTTCGCGAGCAATGACAGCGTACATCTTCCCATCGATGTGTTCGCTGATCAGTTTGACGAAGTTGTCATCGTCGACATACCAGAGCAAACCGGCCTGCTCCCATTTTTCGTGAGGTGAATGAGCGACGTTGACCCGGGCTTCGATGTCACTTGACTTCGATGGTCGGACCAAGAGAATGTTTTTCGCGTCGTTGCCGCCCCAGATTCGCCCAGGTTGCGATTGCACGTGAAGTTCGCTGTGACCAAGTCGCCACTGATCCGCATCGCCGCGAACCCACTGCCATGCTGGCTGCAATTCGCCATCGAATCCGTCCTTAAACAGTACCTTGCCATCCACGGTTTCCATGGCGTACAGCGTGAACGATACGGCCGAGATCGTGATGCATCCAAGCAACGCGGCGAAATACTTGTTCACAGTCGAGTCTCCTCGTCATTTCTTGTCGATAACATCGTACGCCTACAGACAGTCGACAGGCAAAATGCCGTGGCGCGAACGGTGCCCGGGTTTACTAGGCGGCCTGACCAGCGTCCGGTCGGCTAACAGACCATTCTACATCCTTGGCGATCTCTCCACCACAGGACGGGCGGAGCATGTTAGAATGCTTGGCGTGCCGGGATCCAGTAACCAAGGGAGGTCGGAGACGTGGCCGATACACGTATTTTCGATGGAAGCCCGATCAAAACGCTTGTGAGTATTGGGCTCGCGTTGGCGGTGCTTGTTGTCGTCGGCCGGCGTGTGGCAGCAGCCGACGCTGAAGTGGGCGGCGTGCTTGAAGCTGCAGCGAATGTGCAGGTGACGGAACCGCATGTTCCGATCCGTATTTTTAATGCAACGCGCGTTTCGGTGCGTGGTAATCAGATTGAAGATCGGCGAAAACTCGCACCGGGTGCGTCCTCCCGTCCGAACCCGGATGGTCCAGCACCACGTTGCCGCCATCGAATCTCTTGGTCCCTTTCTAGCAAACTACGTATCTTTGGGTAATCGGGACCAATATTCCCGTGCCGAGGTCGAATAGGTTGCATTCGGCCCTGGTGAGGTCCATTGAGACCAAGAATCTTGGTGTCGGTACGGTCCCCAGTTGTTTTCCTATGCGATACGATGAGCGCAACGGTGCGTGTTCCCTTTTTGAAAAACCGGGAGAGCAAAAATGAGAAGTGTTCGATATTGTACAGCCGTGGTCATTCTTTTAGTCGTGAGCAAGTCGGTGGCGGCTGCCGCTGAATCCGAGGAACTTGATATTCGCCGAGCCGTCCCACAGGATATGTTTCTGCTGGTCTACCACAAACACAATCCGGAGCGGGATTACCAGCGGGCATACTACGAGGACGTCTGGCAGACCGTCCAGGAAACCCGGATTATCGATCGCGCGATCAAGATCGCAACAAGTCGCATGGAAGACGAAGACCTGCAACAGGCTCGGGCCGTAGCCAAACGATTGCGGGAGGCAGTTGAACCGATCGATGTCGCGTCGATTCTGAACTGTGAGGAGATGATCTACGCGCAGAAAATGGAGGTACCAACCTCGCAGCATCTGCTTTTGATTCGGCTAACTCCCGATGCGGCAGCGGCGACAGCACAGGGCATGAAGAATCTGTTTACGCTGGCTGAAGAGAGTGCTGGCGAGCCGACTCGGGTGCGCACTGCCAAGCAAGGACAAGCGGACATTACTACCTTGTCGTTCGGAAAGAAGTTGCCGTATCAGCCGACCATCGCCGTGGTTGGCGATATTCTGCTGATAAGCAGCAGTCGGGCGCTGGCCGAGCAGAGTCTGGGAATGTTGGAAACCGGGAATGGCAAGTCGAAGTTCGACGACCCACGGCTGGTCGCTGCTTTGACGAAGTTGCCCGAGCCGGAGGACGGGCTGGTCTTTTACGATGGGAAGAAACAATTTGAAGACTTGCGCCAGTTTGGTCCGTTCATTCGGCGTGCGTCGAAAAACGATCCGAAAGCCGGTCGCTTTGCGGACCTGTTTGAGTTGGTCATGGATGATGTGGCGATTCTGGATTTTGAACTCAACGTGGAGTACACGGAGGGCAATCTGAACCGATCGGCATCGTTTGGCAAGATGTTGCCAAACGTTGATGACAAAACGTTGAGCAAGATGCTTGCTCAGGGCAAGCCGTTCGAGCATTGGCAAGGTTGGGTTCCCGAAAAGGCGTTATCGTATTCACTTTGTACCGGCATGACACTGCATCCGCTCTACGAGCGTGTTATGTCGATAATGAAGGAGAAGTTTCCGGAAACGCATGGTGTTCTCGAGCAGTTCGAGCA
>JAJSAJ010000156.1 GCA_024274855.1 Planctomycetota bacterium
CCCCCCAGCAAATGCAACAACCATTGATTCGCCGGCCCTTATCGGTAATTCTTGGCCTTCAATTCCATCACGGTCTTAGCGTCTTTGCGCGTGATTACCGTGGCACCGACATCAATGTCGGAAGAACGAATTCCATACCTCAGCAACAGTGTGAGTTGGATAACCGGATAGAAACCCTGCGTGTATGGCTGCTGGTCAATCGTGACCTCGATGACACCCTCGTCGAGCAGTCGCAGGATATTCGGTGAAAGATCGAAGCCGGCTGAGTGATATCCCTGTCCACGAAAGTTATCGGCAATGGCAAGTCCGGCCCCTTCCGTGTCTGCTTGGCCAGTACCGAGGACTGTTTTGATAGCAGGGTGATCCTTCAGGGCCTTCGTGATAATGTCTCGAGCTTTTTTGGGATGGGACGTGGTGATGACCACGGTCGACTTGATGCCCTGCTGTTTCAGGACATTCTGAATACCGCGTCGCCGTTGCTCCAGGGCGCTGATACCTGCGTCGTGCATGGTGACAAGTACTTCGCTGCCGCCGGGAATGAAGTCGAGTGCTCGGGTAGCGACGGTTTGTCCCGCTTCGTAGAGGTTCTGACTGACAGCGCTCAGACGCGGGTTCGGTGTTGCATCGTCCGTATTGAAGGCAATAACCGGCACACCCGCAGCGATAGCTTCCTGGATCGGCTTGTCGAAATCGGTCGCGTGAATGATACAGACGGCGATTCCGTCATAGCCGTCCTTGACCGCCTGCGTCACCATGGCGGCCTGGGCTTTCGTGTCAACACCTTCCGTACCGGAAAAAGTTGCCTCGACGCCCATCCGCTTTGCAGCGTCGCGCATCCCTTTCTTCACCGGTAGAAAGAACTCCTCGTGAATCACCGGCGAGATAAAGAGTAGACGCAGTGGCTTCTTGGTTGCGGACGAGGTCACTGTGGCGGGTTCATCCGCGCGTAGGAACGTGCCGCTAAAGTTCACTGTCAACAAACCGACCAAGATCCCCAAGGCGATCAAAAACAGACGGTACTTCATCGTTGGGACTCCGTCTCTTGTGGATGTGGATTACTCATCGCATACGAATCCGGCTGGACGCCGTAGGATTGACGCTGAACTCGACTGCAATCGGCAGACCAGAATGCGTCATCTCATGGACCATTGGAGCGTCTTGTGCCGTTTGGCCAAACTGTTATCCGGAACATCATTGAGGCCGGTGACATATCTTATGGCACAGGTGTACCAGATGGAATCACACCGGCCTTCTTGGTCTGCAATTCTCGCACTTGTTTGCCGAGCAAGGTTTCGGTGAAGCCTTTCAGGTCGGTCCAGAACGTTCCTTGGCCGGCGTAGAGTAGATTCAACTCGATGTCATCCGGAAGCTGGGACGCGAAAACCCACAGGTTGTAGGCATCGCCGGCTCCAAACGCTTCGACGGCCAGGCGGAACTTATCCGCCTTTGCCTCCTCGGACATCTGCTGGGCTCGAGCACCTGCCTGGCCGAGCAGGACGGTGGCCTGAGCTTCCACCAAAGCCGTATCCTTATCGATTGTGGCAACGAGTTGTTTGGTTTCGGCCTTGATCTCTTCGGCCTCCTTTTGGCCTTCCGCCATTTTGGTAGCGACCAGTTTCGTCGTTTCCACTTAGATTTCCTGAGTGGCCAATGTGACTTTCTCTTCTGCTTCGCGCAACACGGCTTCCGTTTCCGCCGTCAGTTGTTCCTGTTCGCGAGTCATTTTGAGTTCATCGGCAATGTTGGCTTCCTGAATGGGCGTTCGCACTTCACGTGGGATGTTGATGTGACGAACCAAGCCGTTGAGGACCGTGATCCCCTTGTCGCCCAGGACTTTGCGAAACTCCTCTGAAGTCTCCTGCTGAAACTTCTGGCGTGATTCACCGACGAGCAGTTCAACGGCGCCAAGTTTCGAGCCCATGTTGCGGCAGATACTTTCGATCTGTGGAATAACGACCTTGGTTTCCACCGCATCCACATTACCAAACTTGCGGATCACGTCAGGCGCCTGGTTCGGCAAGATTCCCCAGATTGCGGTAAAGTCCATGCGGATCGGAAAGCCGTCGTTCGATGGGAAGCTGATCCCGCTGTCATCGTCTGCGATTACCGGCTCGCCACTGTCGTCCAATACGACGTTTCCCGCGGCATCCGTTTTCCAACCGGCAGCGATTGATATCTCGCGATATCCAATCTCCACGATATCGATCTGTTGTTCTTTCTCGTTGACCAGGTACAGTCCAGGTGGCAGAACCGCGTCCTGGATTCCCAGCTTGATGTTCAACGCTGGATTTGCCGCTAAGTTGGTGACGACCCCGACGTAGCCGGCTGGGATGCTGACCCAACCCGCCACCTTTTGTTGACTGTCGGATTGAAAGCGGACTTGGGTGACCTTGCGAAACTCGTAGGCATAGTGATTGACGCGATAGCGGCCTGGTCCGAAGGCTCGGCGAAGAATCCCCTTGGACTCGGTACGTCCCAGATCGCCATCCACCAAAAACTGGCCGGCAGGCAGATCTTTGCCCATCTTGCTGACGACGATACCGAGCGGCTCGCACGCCGACCGCATTGCTTTTTCAAATTGCAACTGAAACTGAGTTCGCGTTTCGCCCTGGATGAACTCGCGGCCTAGATTATTGGATCCTTCCAGGCGACAGAAACTCCGAGCGTTTGGCAGAATGATCTTGCGGATGATCTCTTCATCAATACTGTCACCGTTGTGGACTTCGTTATAGGTGACGTACACGTCGGCGGCTTTTTCTGGATCGATTCGAAATTCGATCCGGCCATCCAATTGGACCCAGAAACCGTCCTTGGATGGAAAGCCCATGTCTCTTTTCTCGGCCAGATTGAACCGTTGGCTACGACAGTCGACCAAGCTGATGTGTTTGGCATAAGGATTAATGTAATAGGTGCCAGGCGGCAACGTGGTTTTCTGCACGCCCCGTTCGCCCTTGTTCACTAACAGGGTGTCGGGGGGATTCGGCAGTGGGCCTGCCAGATTCGTCTCGACGCCTTTGTAGCCTGCCGGAATGACCACCGGCTCGTGCTGTTCGAATTCGACCGCGAATAAATATGGATTGATCGCGTAGCGGCCTGGCCGCAGAACGGCGGGTACAATTCCCTTGGTCAGGACCTTGCCGTTCTCGTCCACGCGAGCCAGGAATTCGCCGTAGGGAAGATCATCGCCAGCCAGGCTGATTTTGACCCCTACTTTGTCTTTCGGTATCACGATCTGGTCAATCACTTCCCAGTCCCAGGTGAACGGGTTCCTGAAATAACGACCTTCCTTAAGCACGGTCGGCTGGATTCCCTTGTAATTCAGGCCCGGTGCCACTTCAGCAC
>JAJSAJ010000157.1 GCA_024274855.1 Planctomycetota bacterium
CTCCGGCGGCCATGTTCATCATTTGCCGGCTGGAGAGAATCTTGCCATGGAAGCCCATGTTTCTAACGATTACGAGTTCCGTGTTGAAGTTCGGCGCGAACGTGACCTCACCGGCGCACCGCTTTTCAGCCAGGACGCGACGGCGGACCTGGGCGAGTTGATTGAGGAGGTGTTTACGCGCGGTGTATTGAGTGAGGCGTTGCCCGTTGACGCGGATCGTATTGAGGCGGCGATCAGTTTGCAGTGGTTTGATGAGCCGATTGTGCGGCAATTGACAGTGACGATTGATGCTTCGGTCAATGGAACGTCGATGCGTTATGCTCAGACGCTCGTGACAGGACGATGGGAGCGAACGGCGCAGGCGGCTGTTGCGGCGTTGATCGAGGATGACGTTGTCGGGAAAGACGAGGTGCTCTATGTCATGTTGCTGGCATTGCGGCGTGACGGGCAAGTGCCATTGGCCGTGCCGGCATTGCAACCTCCCACGATCGTTGATCGAAGCCTCGATCAGCTTGGGATACGTAACCTGGCGGGTGGGCGATTCGTCGCGGACCGACCTGTTTTGCTGAGTCAGCGCTTGGTGGCGGATTCCGTGGACCGATGCGAGGTGGCTGGGACGTCAGAGACAGGAGGTGCTGTTTTGGGATCGATCGTGCGGCTTGCGGATCGCTTGCCCGGAACGCACACGCGCATTGTGACGGTCCTTTCGACGTTGGTCGAAGACCCGCGTCATGCCGGCGCGCCGCTCAGTTTTTACTTCAGTCCGGAAGCATTGGCCGATGCGGCGCAAATGGCCGATTTGCGAGGACTCGGCGAAACGGTTCAAACCGTATACCACACTCATGGCTGGGCGCCGACGTGTGGCGGGTGCGAGAAGAACGGGACGTGCCCGTTGGCATCGGCGACGCCGAGTCTTCAGGACTATCAAGTGCTCGAATCGCTCTTGTCGAGCAAGGCGACGCTGCTGCCGATCGGTGGGCGTAACGTCGGCGTTCAGGGGCAACGTCCCAGCTTGCTGCTCTGGGCATGGCGTGGAGGGACGATGCGTTCGCTCCGTTGGCGAACTTATGAGGAATAGAGGGGCCGAACATCGTCACAACGGCGATCGGCTCAGTGCAAAGGGGGCCGCCAATCAAACGACGGGTGTGCGGTCCTCTTGCGGAATGATGTGTGGTGGCACGGACTCGCTTCACCGTCTGACGTGCCCAAGGATGGGTCGGCGGTTGCAACGTATGAATGACAGAGGAGAGCAGATATGCCAGAGGACGTCCTTGATGCCGTATTTGATCGAGCGGGGATTAGCGAGCCGACAAGTGATGACCGCACGGAAATTGGTCGGTTGGTCGAGTTGGCTGAAACGGACCCTGCGGCGGTGGTCGCTGAGATATTGCGAGCACGCCGTCAACGAGATCATGCCAGAAAGCTGTCGGGGCGTTCTGCCGAGGCGGCAGGAAAACTCGAAGAGATGCTCGAGAAGCTGACGAGTGGCGATGCGACACTGAGTCACGTGGTCCGTACGCGCGAAAGCGAGAGTGGGATGAAGGCCGTTTGTGTCGCCAACGGTTACATGCGTGAGCTTCCCGTTCATCCGGATGTCGATATCGATCAACTGCGAAGCTTGCAGTCGTGGGAATACGCCGCCGTACGGGAGAATATGGTCGTCGGACTCTGGCGGGATGATCCGCTGCTCTTTACGGCAGCCATGGGGGACGTTGTCTCGTTCCGTGGCTATTACGAGCATGGCGATCATCTGGTGCGTGTCATGCACGGGCCTGAAGAAAAGATCGTCGAACTCGATCCGTCCCTTTGGGAAGCTGAATTGACTACCGGTTCCTCACTGATTCTGCAGCGGGACAATCCCCAGCGTGCGATTGGAACGCTGAATCACCAAACAGTCCAAAGCCGTTTCGAGGTGCCGATCGAATCGCTCGATACGTGCTTGGACGACTTGGCCGGCATCAGTGAGATCAGCAAGCGGATGATCCGTGATATTCTGATTCACGTCTGTTACGAAGACCTGCGCTGCCAGTTCGATCTTCAGCCGATCAAGGGGATTCTGCTCTATTCGCGGCCAGGCATGGGCAAGACCGCGATGATCCGCGCCGTGGCGAAGTGGTTGTACGATCATCGTGAGCAACTGGGATTCGACGTCGTGCTCTACCACGTCAAACCCAACGAGACAAAATCGATGTGGCACGGCGAGGACAGCCGGATCATTCGTGAGGACCTATGGGGGGCCTTGCGAGCCCGGCAGAATGTGCCTCGAACACGTCCTTTGGTCCAGCTTGTCGTTTTCGACGAACTAGACAGCCTCGGCCGGCGGCCCGGAGCGGGCGATCACGTCCACTCGGCCGCGCAGTCCGATGCGCTTGAGTCGTTGCTCGTGGAAATGGATGGATTGGTTCGAAACACACCGACCGAAGGGCCTGGCGCGCATGTCCTGTGCATCGGTTTGACAAACCGACCGGATCGCATCGATTCCGCAGTCAAACGACCGGGGCGGTTTGACATGGTGGTGCCGATGCCTGAAACGACGATTGCGAGTGCCGAAGATGTGATGGCGATCTATGCCCGAGCCCCGCAATTGCCCTGGTATCTCGGCGGACAAGCGAAGACGGAAGTTGACATTGAGGAGATTCGGCAGCAGATGCTCCGTCCCGCATTGGCCTGGATCTACTCGATGGTCGTCGTTCGCTACAAGACCGATTCGCAGCGTCAAATCGAAGTGACCGCCGGTAGTTTGATGGCCAATGTCCATTACATGCAGGCTGTTAACGACGCGAAACGGCAAGCCGCCGTTCGTCAACTTGAAGGACAGGGTGTGCCGGCCATTACACTCGAAGATGTCATCGACGGTCTGCTCAATGCCGCGATCAGTGTCGCTCGGCAAATGGAAACCGATCCCCAGACTCTTGTCAGTCAGCTCGATATCACGTCACCGATCACGACGGTCCAGGCCGTGGCCGAAGCGTAACTGCAAGAACACCGATACCTTCGACTGCACGAGCAAACGGCCTTGGGGGCAACGAGCTAGTGCTTCAAATCACAGGAGTATCGACGAATAAATCTTAAAAAACATCGAATATTGCAAGCAAAGAAATCTGCAAATTCAACGCCCCGTCGCATAAGGAGAAGTGGTCGACGGTATTTTCGCAATAGCCCTTTAGCACGTCCCCACGTGAGGCAAGGAGATTTCAATGACAGCTGTCCCTAAGTTCGGCGGACGTGACTGCGAGCTTTCAACGACCGGGGTCGAGCGTGAAGGTCGATCGGTTGACTCGTGGACCGTGACGCAAGCGATCCTTGATCAAATGGGGCCTGCCTTGGCGGACTTCGGGGCCCGTGTCTGGTCCAGGGCCCGTCCACAGTATGCTTCCTACGGCTCCTCGTCGTTTTTGGGACGTAGTGCCTATTCAAGTGACTGTTTGCGGAATTGGACGAGTTCCGGGCAATGCTATTACTCGGACATGGGGCACGTCGAGGTCTGTACTGCTTCGTGTCTGTCCCCGACTCAGTTCGCGGGCCAGTGCCTCAGTACGGTCCTTGCCGCGGAACGTGCCCGGGACTTGGCCCAGCAGGAATCGATGGAGGGCCACACGTACTCGCTTTCGACAAGCAACGCCGACTTGCTGGATCCGGCCATCAGTTTTGGCACCCATTTGTCGATGCAGGTCACCCAGACGCTCTGGAATGACTTGATGGTCGATCAGCGTCGTCCCGCAACACTCGGGTTTGTGGCGAGCGTGATGGCGGCGGCCATTCCCTTTTTCGGGGCGGGGTACCTGCTGCCGCTAAAAAGTGGGCGGACGATCTACAGCCTCAGTGCCCGTGCTCATCATCTGACACGGACCAGAACGCTCAGCACGACTGAGCCGTTCGGGCGTGGCTTGCTCAATAGCCGTCGCGAGTCGCACACTCAGGACCACCAGCGTCTGCACATGATCGGGTTCGATTTCGATACATTTAGCTCGGCACACCTGTTTTCCCTGCTGCAATGTGCGTTGGCCGCTGCCGAGGAGGGTGGGTTCCATCAGCTGAACCTGGTCGATCCTGTCCGATCGCTCCGGATCTGGAGCTGGCGGATGGATGTCGCACAGGGGCGGTTGCCGGCAACCGCACGACTGGTCGATGGCCGGCAGTTGACGTTGCCTGCCTACGTTCGCGAGTTGGCGACCGAGCTTTTGAAAATGGTCGAAGCCGGACTGATCACTCCCGAGATCGCTCCGGAAGCCGACCGGTGGCTGCCGGAGATTGTTGAGTTGGCGTCCTTTGCCGAAGAAGGGTCGCTGGTTCCGTGTTCGCGAAAGCTCTGCTGGGCCGCCAAGCTGCTGTGGCTGACGCAGCTTAGCAGCCAAGACGGCGTGGCCATGGGCGACCCGACTACGCGTTTGGCCGATCATGATTTTACCAACACGGATCCACGGCGAGGCACGGTCTGGCGCCTCCGGGACGCCGGCATGGTCGATACGTCCATCTCGTTGGATGATGCGGCTGATTGCCTGCTGGAAGGGCCGCCGGAGAGCCGAGACTGGGGACGTGGTCAGATTATCCACCGATTTGCTGAGGATATCGAATCGGTCGATTGGAGCTATGTGACTCTGACCGTCAATCAGCGAATGTGGAGCCCACGTTTGCGGATCGACATTCCCCAGCTGGACAGTTTGAACAAGGTCGACTTCGCCCCGGTGATCGATGCCGCTCCAGACGCTGAAATCTTGCATGAGATGTTGGCGAGCGGCTACCCGACTCGGGTCCATCAGACTGATCCGATCGAAGACTTGTCCGGCGAACTGGCTACTGTCCCGAAGTCAGCAAGTGTTTCGCCCAGCGCTGGCGACA
>JAJSAJ010001140.1 GCA_024274855.1 Planctomycetota bacterium
ACTTCTCGCACCGATCCTCTCACAATAAAAAACGATCGGGGCCGTCTCGAATACTGCGCTGATATCAACGGCCAGCAGAGCGGCGCCGTCGACGCCGACTGCTCCAAAATTCTCAGCAATTCGGTACAACCGCGTTTTTACACCCCAAATCCATACAGGCGTAATTCGGTCGAAACTACGACCTCAATTCAGCCCGGCACACGTCAACCACGTACCGCTCGATCGCCGCGTCGGCCATGTCGAACGGACTTGCGGTATCCACCGCCTTGCCGATCCGACGATTGAACACATCGTACGTGTACTCAACGACCTTGGTCGTTGTGCCCATCACATCCTTCTCGGTCACCCGCACCAGTCTGTCATTCCCAAATCAGGGTGTCTGCTATTTCCCCCATCTGCTATTTCCCTACCGATTCCCGGCTACTGGCTTCTTCTCTTTGTTTCCGCTTTCCTTTGCCAACGTGGAATCAACGGGCACGACGAAAGAAACCTTGACAACGGAACCTTTTCGTGTCAGCGACAACGTCACGCGTTTTCCGTGCGCCTCGCGCAACACGCATCGAATGTCGTACAGCGACATCTGCGCGACGGGGCGGCCGTTGATTGTGATAATGTCGTCATTCTCAAGAACGCCCGCCCGCTCGGCGATGCTGTCACAATCTACGATTGCAACAATAACGCGTCCGTCACGCTTGAGAATGTGGATGCCAGTTTCATTCAATAAGTCCGGCTTGTCGAAGTTCCTTCCTTTCCGCAAGTAGATACGTCGACCTGACAGATCCAAACAGATCACAAACCTGGACAGGAAAGAAAGGCCAAGAGAGTTATTGTTTCCCTTGTCAACGTTCAATCGGCGAAGGATGAATGGTCCCCAAACGAGTTTGTCGAGTCGACCTCGGCGAACCAGCCGTTTTCCTTCGGTCTCCATGAAATGGGCCGTGCCCGCCATTCTGATGTGTCCAGATCGGAGCAAAGAGTCAAATAACCATTTGTGCAATTGAACGCTGCCAATATCCCCGGTGTTTAGCATGAATGTTTCTGCGTGATGGCCGAGTTCGAGGCCACTCACGTGAGGAACCCCATATGGGTCACTTGTCGATGGAAGTGTTTCCCAATCCTGTCGTCGATTCAACCGACATTTGCGATCAATGCGCATGGTGCCCCGATCAAAGTCGATTTGAACGACTCTCTTTCGCAAGAACGGAGCCCCAACCAGGCCGTGAAAGTCGCGGCCAATGGCTTCTTGGTACAGTGACAGGTCAAGCACATGAATCGGATCAGGGCCTCTCAAGAATGAATCGGCAACACGCAAAGTGATTCCGCGACCGGTAGTCTTCCCGCTATTGTAGATCGGAATGATCGCTGGTCTCGAATCGGAGGCTTTTCGGTCGAAGTCATCAGGCAGCTTCGCCGCAGTTTGTAGTAGTCGAGCGTCGATCACATGTCGATCCGAACTGGTAACAAATAGAAAGGGCAGCACATCTTTGTTGGACTCGGAATTGCAGACCGGAAGGTAGATCAAATCGCCATGTTTCGCAATTGAAAACGTCTGGCTTGATGTACCAGTATGGGTCTTCTCGCTTTCCCCTATCGATTCCAGGGTAACAACCACCAGAAGAAAACCACCAACAGCGAATAGATACTTACATGTCGTCATAGATCATCTCCGTAAACAACGTGTTTCTATAAGCCAAGACGGCGTTTCTTGGCCAGATACGATGATCAGAATTCCAGTCGGAGTTGGACTCGTACGTTGTCGATGCCGATATTGCGAGTCCGAAACAACGGTTCATCTGGGCGCGAGTCGATATTGACATCCGCGCCGATTCCAATGGTTATGATCGACTGGCCTGGGCCGGGAAAAAGGAACTGATGTCCGATCGGATATGTCGTCGG
>JAJSAJ010001141.1 GCA_024274855.1 Planctomycetota bacterium
AACAGACACGTACTCCGATTGATTGTATTACCACGGTCGATGATCATGTAACCGTTCGCAACTCGACACGTGAACCAGAACTCTGTCCATGCTCACAAGAGCTCCGCTTCGTCTTGGCCTCCTCCGTGCCGAAGGCACAGTCTTACACGAGAATCGTACGCCTCACCAATCCGGATCCTGATCATGCATGACAACGATCTGCCATTTGATGTCCTGGCTGTTGGCGCTCATCCGGACGATGTCGAGATCGCCTGTGGCGGCACGCTCGCAAGACTGGTTCACCAGGGGTATCGAGTGGGCATCGTCGACCTGACCGATGGCGAGCCGACTCCCGGTTCGCCGCATCCGGACGTACGATTGGCGGAAGCGCAGGAAGCTGCGAGGAGACTCGGAGTCTGCCGCCGCGTCGTCTTGAACCTACCCAATCGCCGCCTGTTCGATTCATTCGAAGCGCGCGTGGCGCTGGCACGGCAACTGCGTCTTTTCCGACCCAAGATTGTTATCGGATTTGGCTCGAAAACACCCATGGCATCCCCCGACCATTGGCAGGCCATGTTGATCACCGACGCGGCCATATTCTATTCGCGGCTGACCAAATGGGACGAACACTTTGACGGTCAGCCACCTCACACAGTCTCGGCACAACTCTATTTTCGCCTCCCTTTCGAAGCGGCAACTTTGGACGGATTCTCCAGCCATTTTACCGTCGACATCGGCCGGACATTGGAAACCAAATTGGCCGCGGTCCATTGCTATAAGACTCAGTTCCCTCCGGCAAAAGACTACGTCTTCGAACGCATCCGTAGCGCCGCCATACTCGCAGGCCTCGGTGCCGGCTTTACGGCCGGTGAAACATTTGTGACAACCAAGCCAATGGGCACCGACTATTTGGTGCGTATGGTGCTGGGCCAATCCGGTTAGCCCAAGATTTTCACGCTCAGTTTTTCTCCAACCGCGAGAAAGACCGACCGAGCTTCTCGCTTTCTAGCCGGTATTCCCATGAACACGGCGCCATTGCCGAAGTTCACTTAACAGACACTCGATGTCAGCCGGCAGCGGGGCGAGCAATTCCAGCGGTTGGTTGGTTACCGGATGAAGAAGTTGCAATCTCCTGGCATGTAGTGCCTGGCGAGCTAGCAATACGGTCGCATCCGGACTGCAACGAATCTCGCCCACGGTGATTTGGGAACGCCCGCCATAAAGTCGGTCGCACAAAACGGGACAACCGATATGCGCCATATGCACGCGCAACTGGTGGGTCCGCCCAGTGTGGGGCACCAAGCGCAGGAGGGTGAACCCGCGAAATCGCTCCGTAACTTCGTAAAAAGTCCGCGCCGCGCGTGTGGTCGAATGCCCAGCGCGGATCGCCATCTTTTCTCGCTGGTAAGGATGCATGCCAATCGGACGATCAACAATGTCGCGATCTCGATCAAGCAGACCGGCAACGACAGCGATATACTCCTTTTCGATGGTCCGCGATTCCCACTGAGCGGCCAACGCCCGATGAGCCTGATCTGTCTTGGCAACAACAATCACGCCACTGGTGTCGCGATCCAGTCGGTGAACAATGCCAGGTCGCGACGGCCCACCAACGTGACTCAATCGACTGAAATGGTGGGCCAGTGCATTGGCCAGTGTGCCGCCCCAGTGCCCCTTGCTTGGGTGGACAACCATGGCCGGCGGCTTGTTGATCGCGACGAGATGATCATCTTCAAACAAGATGTCCAAGGGGATGTCTTCGGGTAATGGCACGTCGCTCGGAAGCTCCGGAAGCGACCATTGAACCGTTTGCCCCAACGTCAGGCGATAGGCAACCTTGGTCCGTTTTCCATCCACCTGGACGCAGCCTTCCGTAATCGCACGGCGCAACTGCACCCGACTGCGATTGGGACAATGACGGGCCAGAAAGACATCCAGACGCGTACCAACAAACGAGTCGGTAACGACCAGCTGAAGACGGTCGGGCACGGCCATCACGCAATCTCTCAGTCAGCCTGCTTGGTTTTCGTCGTGGCAGCAGGTTCTTTTGGAGCCGGATTTGGGCTGGATTTCCGCGGCGTGGGAGCCGCATTCGATTTGGCATTCGGTTTCAGTTCGGAACTCGTGTCGGCAGTTTTCGCCGGCTTCGAATCGGTGCTCGCCTCCGGCGCTGCCTCATCCGGCGTATCGGGCAGATCTCCGAGCGTTGGCTTTGCAGTACCAAGTCCGGCGCCCGCCGCGACTGAGGGCTGATTAGGCTCAGCAGGTGGAACCGGCTTTTGGCGAGCAAACCAATGGTACCACTTCACGACGTCCGGCTTGGCAAGACGTTCAAGGCATTTCTTGGCCAATTGGCCAAGCACGGAATCAGGCTTGGATTCGGCAACCAAAGAATAGTATTTCTTGGCCTGGTCCAACTCGTTCATTGTCTCGCACGTCTGAGCAAGTCCAAACTGAGCCCGCTCCAATAACATGGGATACGCAGCCGTTTTCGGGTTCTGGACCACCTCCAGATAACGGTCCCGCGCCATCGTCAAGCTGGTGTCGGCCAACGCACGATCGGTGAACAACAACCGGACGCCCTGGGCCAGGTGCATGTCGGCAGCCGTCTGCGCAGCCCAGAGGCCGGCCGACGTGTCGGAATACTGATCAGCAACGCGAGTAAACTCGGTCGCCAGATCGGTCTGCGGATCGCTTCCGGCGCTGAACATCGCTTGCCATGCCTCGCCCTGTTGCCGCTCCTGCCAGGCACTCCAGACGTACCAGCCACAAACAACGATCGCCACCGCCGTTAATGCGGTCAGGATCATGGTCGTGTAGGGTCTGACCACTTGAATAAAATGGCCGATCCTGTCGGCAAGCTCATTGGTCTGCAGTTCGTGACGCCGTTTGGATTTCATGGTTATCCATCACCCCATTGGTGGCATGCCGTGCGTTTGCCGCCTCACACCAAGGGTGATTGGGCACTCGCCAGAGCAAAAAACTTGGAAGTGTACCGTTTCGCGGAGCCAAGCCGCCGGGCGTGTTCCCGGAAAGGAGAAGTTGCCGCGAAGGCGTAAGTATAGGTCTGAAAAGACAAAAGCGTCAATAGAGGGCACGCAGGTCCGCGGCCCCCCTGTCGATCGGCGAAGCCGACTGCTACAGTTCTGCCCTGGACGGAGTGAATCGGCCCGCAGTGCGCGAGCCTACTGCCGCCCAGCCTTTAATCGGCCACAAATCCATGCATAAGGGTGCCCCTGCCGGCCTGTTTTCGTTCTGAAGCACCTAACGCAGGCTTCGCCTGCAACCCAAATGGCGGAGTCACGACCCGTATTGTCGAACGGACGCCCACGTCCGTTCATTCGACGGACCTGGAAGTCCGTCGGACAAGATGCGCGCACGGCGTGCAGAAACCACAGCCTAAGACTCTTGGGGCAGCATTCCGAAACTCAATCAGTCGATATGGACAAGTTCGCTTCGGTTCCAGACCCTGCCAGGTGAGGTTACTTTCGCGATGTGTGCTGCACTGAATCCCGCTCAACAGAAGGCGGTCAACACGTTGAAAGGGCCCTTATTGGTTCTTGCCGGAGCGGGAAGTGGGAAGACCCGCGTTGTCACGTTTCGAATTGCAAAACTGATTCGCGCTGGCACCGCTCCCGATCGAATCCTTGCGGTCACTTTCACCAATAAGGCCGCATCGGAAATGCAACAGCGGGTGCGTCAGTTACTGGGCAAGAAATTGCCGACGCGTCCTGTAGTGGCAACATTTCACGCACATTGTCTGCAGATCCTGCGCCGCCACATCCGCCGGTTGGGATATCCAGTGAAGTTCGCGATCTATGATCGAGGGGATCAGGAAAGCATTGCTCGAAGCGTACTTCGCGAAATCCGTGTACCCAACGAGAAAATGCGGCCTGCGGAACTGCTCGGTCAAATCAGTCGCTGGAAGTCCCAGTGCTTGCGCGCATCAGACGCAGGCGCCGCCGCGGAAACAGACAAGCAGCACTTGGCAGCGATGGGATTCGGACGCTACCAGCAGGCGTTGAAGAACGCTGGAGCCGTCGATTTTGACGACCTGCTGCTTTGTACGGAAGAGCTATTTGTACGGTTTCCCGACGTCCTGGACGAAGAAGCGTCGCGTTTCGACCATTTGTTGGTTGACGAATACCAGGATACCAATGCCAGCCAATATCGAATTGTGAAGGCGTTGGCTCAGCCGCATCGCAACCTGTGCGTGGTTGGTGACGACGATCAGTCGATTTATGGCTGGCGAGGGGCTGAGGTCGAGCATATTCTGCGGTTTGCCAAGGATTGGCCCAACGCGGTTGTGATCCGACTGGAACACAACTATCGATCCACCGAAGCGATTCTGGAACACGCCAACCGACTGATCGCGTTTAACACGGTGCGACATGACAAGGTCTTGCGAGCTGCGAGGCCGGGGGGAGAAAGCCCGCGAATTCTCCAATGTAAGGACGAAATCACAGAGGCAAGACAAGTCGTCGACGATATCCGTCGCCAACTCCGTCGGCCCGGAATCGACGGCGGTGACATTGCTATTCTGTTTCGCACCAACGAGCAGCCACGCGCATTCGAAACGGAAATGCGCCGCGTGAAAATTCCCTATGTTTTGATCGGAGGTTCCTCGTTCTTCGACCGCAAGGAAGTGCGTGATATTCTGGCCTACCTCCGATTGCTCATCCTGCCTCGTGACGAAACGGCCCTGCTGCGTATTATCAATCTGCCACCACGCGGAATCGGCAGCAAAACGGTCCAAGCACTGATGAGCCATGCGGTGGCCAACGGGACAACGGTCTGGGAGACCATGACTGGGGCGACCCTGCCCAGCGGCATGACGCCGCGCGCGGTCGAGGCGCTGCGGCAATTCGCTCGCCAGATGCGCAAGTTCCAGCGAAAAACTGCATCCAGCGCAGGTCGGTCGTTGACCGAATTGGTCAAGCAACTGATTGCGGAAATTGGCTACGAAGCGGAATTAGCACGCCTGTACGACGATCCGAACGAGCGTCAATCGCGATGGGATGCTGTCCAGGAGGTCGTTAATGCATTGGGCGCTTACGAGGCCAAGAACTCCAAACCATCCCTCAGTGGATTCATGGACGAAATGGCACTTGCGGGACGGGATATGGAGGAGGATAAGGAAAGCCAGCTACGCACACATGCTGTCACGCTGATGACACTGCACTGTGCCAAAGGTCTCGAGTTTCCGCAGGTCTATATGGTCGGCATGGAGGAGGGGATTCTACCCCATCGTCGAAGCGTGGAAGCCGACGAACGTGCCATCGAAGAAGAACGGAGGCTCTGCTATGTCGGCATCACACGAGCCCAAGACCGACTTACATTCTCCTTGGCGCGAACGCGCCGCAAGTGGGGCAAGCCGCGAGAAACCATGGCCAGTCGCTTTCTCTATGAGCTGACCGGTCAGGCAGAACGCGCCCCCCATCGTCGGCCCCGCCGCACCCGCCAGCCCAACGCCTCGGCTTCACCCGGCAGAAACCGCACAAACCCCCGACGATAACAGACCCGACTTGCCGTCCCTTCCTGCTCCTGTCCCTCTTGCTCGCCCAACCACAGGGGGGCGACACCGCCCCACACGCTTACATCTCGGAAAACCAACCACCCCCGACCGAGCTACGTGCTACAGTCCCAAAGGACCCCTTCTCGACGGTGTACCGGAATCGCCATTGGGAGATTCCGGTGTCCAGGCTAAACTACGCCGTCGCCAGTGCATTGGCAGTCGAGTCCGACTGGTCGGTGGTGGCCGCGCGGGGTGTGGCCAAGGACGTTTTTTGGGCGGCATTGTGCAAGGAGGTACTCATGTCGGATCAGCCGCTTCGCTTTCTCCACGCATCGGACTTCCAGCTAGACACGCCGCTGAGTAGTCCTGAGACGCTACCGGACCACTTAC
>JAJSAJ010001142.1 GCA_024274855.1 Planctomycetota bacterium
CCTCGCCCAGCGTTTCTGGGGGCGATGCGAAGGTGATGGTGGTAGGGGCGGCCCCTTTCGTCGAGCCCGAGCGGAGGTTCCTCGTGGCGCTGTTTGGTTGCACCATTGATGAATCTACCCACTAGTTTCCCGGAAGACCCAGAAAGAAAAGTGGGACAAGGCGCTGCCCGTGCTCACGAGTGTCGAAGTAGCGAACCGCTAATGGGCAACGATGAACGCTAATGATCAGAGGAATCCTCCAGGTAAAGGGTTGATCTGAATTCGGGATGCTCGATCCGACGGACGGCGAAACGCGGATAAAGACAGACCCTTGCAGCGGTCCCATGCGGAGCTGCCCTCGACAGGGGCGAGCTCAATTGTTTGTAAACCATGCCGGGCAGGGTCACGTGGATTGCTTCCGCGCCGACCGCGGCTGACTCAGCCTTCTCAAACGAAGCGGCAGCCGTTTGTGTCTTCCATATCGAAATCGCGTTCCACGCGTAAATGAGCTTATTGAACACAGTCAACACCAAAGGGTTTCGCATCGCTTGCCGATTTTGGTGCACTCGTCATTTGTTAAGAAGCAGATTGGCACACAATCTTGACCGTCTTGGCATCGACCGGCGTTTCATGGCCTGGATGGCGCTGGCTCGGTCAGTGTGTCTGCTCGGTTCGTCCTCAAGTCACACCGACAGACACAGTGCCACCTGCCTTCGGAGTACGTCCGGCAGCCAACCCTGTTCTAAAACTGGGCTAGGAGAGCAAACGCCGTTGGCGTAAAGAGCCGGTACGTTCCACGTCTCTTACAAGACGGTCAAACTGCTTCAACGATTCGTTGCATGCTCCCAGGGCATCCGGTCGTTGCACATCCAACCAGACCTCGTGCGCGGCCGTGACGGAACGCCGTCGCATCATTCCAGGAGACGTTTACGACAACGCCGACAGACGAGCCCAACAGATCCGCATCGATGACGCGTCGCCTGCGTAGTACACAACCATCACGTCGCCATCCGGCAACGCTTCAGCGTAGGGCAGGCCGAAGTTCCAGATTCCCATTTCGGCCAACAGTTCGCCAGTGTCTCTCTCGCCGGTTGCCGTCGTCGGCGCGATTGCTTCAAACTCGTAAAGTACGACTTCGGACTCGGCAAGAAACGGCGCATCGATAGACGCCGCCAGACGCGCGCGGATCGAACGCGTATGAAAACGGTCAACCCATGCCAGGACAATTCGCCCGTCGGGCAGTATCGCCGGGTGCGACGCTTGATCGGTGAACCCGAGATCCTCGGGCTCCGACCACGTCGTCCCCTCGTCGCTGCTGATTCGCCGCTGAATATTGAGATACTCGGTTGTCTTGCTATTGTAGGTCCACGTGAACGTCACCAATCGGCCGTCCGGATAAACGCCGGCGCGCTGATCCCAGTTGAAAATCACGGCCACTGGATCCTGGCAGATCGTAGCAGGATCGCTCCACGTCTGTCCGTTGTCGGCCGAGTAGAAACATACGACGCGCTGAAACCACTTCCCCGAATCGTTGTAGTTTTTGTTGGTCTCGATGCTGATCGCCAATCGCCCGCTCGACAAACGGAGCACGGGGTTTGTCAGACTTGGTGGACCGATCTCAGCCGGAACGGGAAGGACGCGCCAACCTGACCAACTCCTTCCCCCATCATGCGAATCCGCAAGCAGGATCTTCATCGGCAGGCAACCTTCGGTTTGCTCGTTGAATAAGGGTTTGCCTGGGTGCGTCTGACGATCGACCCACATGGCGGCGACCAACAGATGCTGGTCGTCAAGCTGTGTAACGTAGGCGACTTTTAGCGATCCTCGCACGTCGTTGATCGTCGCTCCAAATGGAGCGGCCGGCTCGCTCCAGCTCTGGCCACCGTCGGAGGACCGGCGCAGTTCGATCGTTTCATCGTCCGCGTCCTTCGAGCTGCCGACACGGTACGTCGCCAGAAGCGAACCATCGGCAAGCGACGTGACGGAAGGAAACGTCGAAATCGCCCGCCGACCACCCGGCTTGCCTAAGTTCAGTATTCCTCGATCATTGATTCTCATCGAAGAGGTTGGCAATCAAGTAACCCTCGTCCGTCCCGTAAAAGTCACCGCGCCACCAGTTGCCGCTGCAGCTTCTTCCTCGCGTCATCTCTCGCACAGTCTTGCCCTCGCCAAATACGTTCTTACGTGAAGGAAAACCGCTGAAACACTTCCAACAGGGTAACTTGATTCAGTAATGCGTGAAAGCGGTAGTAGATTCTCGCAAGACGCTGTCAACGAGACAGACGGTGAGACGAAAACCAACGGCAGGACCGATTTCGCCATCATCTTCGACGACCGCGTGCCGGACGGCCACTGATAATCACCTTCCCAGCTAGCCTGACGTAGAAAGCCTTTTCAGGCCGCCGTTCCGTCATTAGACTAATGCGTGCCGATCAAACTGTGAAATCGAGTTGGAATACCGGTCGTTAATTGGGGATATGCAGTGTTTTTCATCGCGTTTACTTTTCGGGGAGAACTTTTGCGTGAATTCAATTTTCCATAGGCTTCAAAACGGCTTTCCTGGAGTGTGTTTGTTTGCAATGATCCTGGTTTGCTGTGAGGTCGGGAACGCGGTGGAGCGTCCGAATATCATCGTGATCATGGCGGATGACCTGGGGTATGCGGACATGAGTTTTTTGCCGCAATCACCTGGCGATGTTAAGACTCCGGGGATTGATCGGCTGGCGGAGAGGGGAGTTTATTTCAACAATGCTTATGCGACGAGCCCGATTTGCAGTCCTTCACGTTGCGGCATGATCACTGGAAGATATCAACAGCGTTGGGGAAATTATTGGTATAGCCAGGGTGGCTTGCCGAACGGAGAATTGACGATTCCACAAGCGTTGAAACGGTTGGGGTATTGGACAAAGAAGATTGGGAAGACGCACTTGAATGGGGGACCGGCGCAGCATCCGCTGGATCATGGGTTCGATGAGTTTATTGGTTTCAGACATCATACTTGGGACTACCTGCGATTGAGCACTGAGGATCTGAAGGCGTATCGGAAACGGGCCAAGGGAAAGAGGCTTGGGGGGGTGTGTGTGGGTACGCTGGAGCGAAACCGGGGAGAGGTCGCGTCCTATGAGAAGGGATTTACGACGGAGATTTTTACGGAAGAGGCGATTCGGACTATTGAGGCGGGGAAAGACAACGATGCGCCGTTTTTTATTGAGTTGGAGTATAATGCGGTTCATCAGCCGACCTATGTAACGCATCCTGATTATGCCAGGAAGGTTGGGTTCGAGCAGGCGGAGTGGAATCGGGATGCGGAGCTGTGGGAGTTTCCTTTCTGGGATCCGGCGGTTGTCGGCTGGAGGGAGTGGCATAAGAGTTGGGGACATTTAGGGAAGGTAGATCCACTCGGGCGTAAACGTTATTTGTCGCACTTGATGGCAATGGATGACGGGATTGTGCGAATTCTTGATACGCTGGAAAAGACGGGGCAGACGGAGAATACGATTGTCGTTTTCCTTTCTGATAATGGGGGCACCATTAACACCTATTCGAATAATGCGCCTTTGCGTGGATACAAGTATATGTTCGGGGAAGGCGGTGTGAAGATTCCGATGATTGTGTCTTGGCCGGGGCAGATTCCCAAAGGTGAAAACCGGTTCGGGCTTACTTCAGCAATGGATATTTTTCCCACTTTGCTTGAACTGGCTGGGGGAGAGGTGCCGGGGAATCTGGATGGGCGGAGTTTGGTCGCGGAGATCAAAGATGCGAAGAACGACGAGGGGCATGAATTCTTGTGCTTTTCGGATGGCAGGGGAACTTGGAGCATTCGCGAAGGGGATTGGAAGTTGATTAATTCCAAGGGCTGGGATCATAAGAACTTTGAACTGGATGCAAACAACATGGCGAGGAGAGCTAAGAATTATGTTTATCCGAAAGGATTGCTGTTGTTTAACTTGAAAAATGATAATGGCGAAACGACGAACTTGTCAGAGCGCTATCCTGAGCGGGTGAAGGTGCTGAAGGCAAAATACTTGGAGTGGAAGAGCCAGATGGGAACACCGTAGTTGAATGAAGGGAAGGGAAGGGAAGGGAAGGGAAGGGAACACGGAAACGGCACATCAAATCGTTCGGCCTCACTTGCCGCCTGACCAAACACGAACCTTAACCAGTGAGGCGACTGCCAGTTTCAACCATAAACGGGACATCCCCAAGGCAATCCCATCAACGTTAGACTGTAACCGTTCACGGCGAGAGTGCGTAGAGGGACAGTTGGCAGTTGGTAACTGTTTAGCCGTCTGCAGTTGGATTTGTGTTTCGCTGCTGTTTTTTTTCGGCTGATCGACCCCAACGGCCTTGTGCCGTTGGTGAGCGAGTCTATTGAGCTAAGGCGGCATGTCATGCCGACGGCCGCTCCCTCCCCGCCGCCAAAGGCGGCGGGGAGGGAGCGGAAAGG
>JAJSAJ010000158.1 GCA_024274855.1 Planctomycetota bacterium
AGAGCCGAAACCAGCTCAACCAACTGGTTCTTGTTGATTGGACATCCACGCAGTTCAAAGTCGACAAGCACATGGTCCGCAATCGGAGTGCTCGTTTCGAGCGTCTGAATATAGTCGGGATGCGCATAGACCGCGTTGACGTACTGGCTGACATTTACCCAATTGCGCAGCGACTGGATACCGCCGGCAGTTGCACACGCTCCGATCGTCACCAGAAACCGACATTCGCGACGCACGTCCTGGATTCGCTGCAGATCGTGGGGCGAGCAGATCGAGCCTTCGACCAAGCCAATGTCATACGGTCCTTCAACGACTTGCGTTCGCGCTTCGAGAAAATAACTGATCTCGACAGCGTCAGCGATATCCAACAACTGGTCTTCAACATCCAGCAGTGACAATTGGCATCCGTCACACGATGCGAACTTGTAGACGGCCAACTTGGGCTTGTTCGACATTACAAGTCCTCCGTATGCAAGAAAGGTTACATTTGCTCGTACGTGAAGACCGGCCCGTCCTTGCAGACGAACTTGGGCCCCAGTTGGCAGTGTCCGCAAAATCCCACACCACAGTTCATATTACGCTCCATCGACAAGTGAATGTTCCGCGGAGCCACTTGGCGAGCCAACGCTTCGAAAATCACGAACCGCATCATGATCTCCGGTCCACAGGTTAGGATACAGCTCTTCTCCGCTTGCAGATGCAGCCGATAAAACAGCATGGGCACGACACCCACATGACCTCGCCACTCGGGATCGCCCAGATCGACCGTCACTTCGATTTCGATATTGGATTCCTCCCACCGAGCATACTCGTCGGTGTACAGCAAATCGCGTGAGGTCCGGGCACCGTACAAGAGGAAAACGCGGCCATACTCCTCGCGGTGTCTCATGATATGGTAAATCACGGGCCGTAACGGAGCCAATCCGACCCCACCAGTCGCAATCACCACATCCATCCCGCAACAAGATTCGATCGGCCACGGAGTTCCAAAAGGCCCGCGTAATGCGATCTGGTCCCCGACCTGCATTCCCGCCAGAGCCTGAGTTACATTGCCAACCGTGCGCACAGTATGCAGGACTCGATTCGGCTCAGCCGGGTCGGAACTGACTGAAATCGCCGATTCACCGAAACCAGGCAGGTAGACCATGTTGAATTGGCCCGGTTCAAAGCGATACGCGGCAGCCACATCGGGGTCTTCAAATTGAAGCGTGTAGGTCGCAATCCCAGGTACTTCGGCGCGAATCGCCTCGATGCGAGCCAAGTGAACGGCCCACGGACTGGTAGATGTCGCAACTTCGGGTAATCGCGTCATGCCTGCTCTCCTCGAATCGCGGCCACCTCTTCTGTCAAGTCAATACCAACGGGGCACCAGGTAATACAACGCCCACACCCGACACAACCGGTCGAGTCGAATTGATCCCACCAGGTCGCCAGTTTATGCACGAGCCACTGTCGATAGCGAGCTTTCGGCGATTGGCGAACCGGCCCGGCACTCATTTGCGAATGCTCGGCGCTGAAGCAGGACGACCAGACTCGGCGACGCCGTACTTTCTCTCCAAGCAAGTCCGTCACATCATCAACCGAACTGCAAAAACAGGTCGGGCAGACCATCGTGCAGTTCGCACAGGCCAAACATCGCTTCGCAATCTCGTCCCACCGTGGATGCTCCAGATTATCGAGCAACAGTTCACGAAGCTCGGCTGTCTCCAGGTGCCGGCCTCGCGGCGATCCGTCCGATGAGATTGCTTCCTCCGATCGGCGGCGCATCGATTCCTTGACCTGGCGAACACGTGCTACCGCCTGACGCATTTGATCGAGCGAGCAGGGCGTCCAGTCCGTCGCGGTCGCCATGTCACCACCCCGCTTCGTACCCACCTCCAACACAAAGCAGTCATCCAGTTCAGTCAACCCAAGATCATACCCACTATTCAATCCGGGCCCTGCCCGCATCGAATGACAAAAACACGTCGCCGCCGCTCGGCGACAGTTCACACCAAGCACAAAAAGGTTCTCGCGCCTGGCTTTGTATGCCGGGTCAACGTATGGACCTTCAAGAAACACGCGATCTTGTATGGCCAATGCCTTGATCTCGCACGACCGAACGCCCACTACGGCCAACGGCTCGCCAGCCCACTGGGGTGAATGCAGTTGCCACTTGCCATCAACACGTTGCCCCTCCAATACCGTTTGTTCCGAAGGGAACAGATAGTTCTTTAGTGATTGCGGACCAACCACATAGTCAAACCAACCCGCATCCTCGCGATGTTCCAGCCGGTACGTCCCGCCGTCCTGATGGTCAATCCAACCAACCGGTAGCTGGTTAACCGACTCTAACCCGGCATAGACAATCGCACCGTCCACCACCTGGGGACCGATCGTGCGATATCCGAGTCGGCCAAGCCGCTCCAAAATCGCCTGCAGCGATGGCTTCTCAATTCGAACATACGATCCAATAGGCAGTCTGCCGGAAGTCATAGTCACTCCTCACACTGCTCGGGCGCCTTCGGCATTTCCGATCCGTACACATTCAACAACTGCAACCGAGTCGCACTCAGACGCTTGGCCAGCGCGAGTGCCGCTCGCCGCATGAACTCGAATCCAAACCGCGGGTCATGCTCGAACAATGTCAGCAACTGGCTGGCATTGATCCGAACCGCCTCCGTCTCATGCAATGTGCGCGCCGTGGCCGTCAATCGCTTTTGCTCGAGCACCGGGGACCAACCAAGCAGATCCCCTTTCCCAACCGTTAGAATCCGCCGACAACCGGTTGCGGGCCCACAGATTTCCAACGCGACACTACCGCTGACAACCACATAAACATCCGCCGCCAACTCGCCCTCTTTGAATACCAAATCACCTTCGCGAAAAATAACCAAGCTCGCTATGGTGACCATCTTGTCTAGCTGCACATCGGGAAACCCACGCATGAACTCGGATTCACGAAGTGCCGTGCGCACGTCTGTTTCGCTCATCGATTCGCTCCGTTCTGTTGCAATCCATGGACCTCGGAGTAACCAGATGTCCCCGATTGGTACCAAGTCTACCAAGTTCTGCCGGCGCGGCAATCAGCGGGTCCAGCCACTTGGTGTTACGTATCGGGGCATTGATCGTAAGGTGGTCCAGGTAGGTCCCGCTTGCCGAGCGGGACATGGCGTAATCCCGGACGCTACAAGAGGTTTGGAACTGCAGCCGGGACCTGTTTGCCTGCTGCTGGACCGGATTGCGATCAAGGCCCGTATCGGCCAGCGCGAGTCATCTTGCGAAGGCGTTAACGACTGAGGGAAATGGGTTATTGGTTTCCGAGCGGCAGGTTGGCTTGGCTTGTAGCCCTGTCGTGTTCGTGCAACACGTGTCGCTGGAGCTGGTCAATCGCCTCGAGCACGGGAGCGGACATTGGTTGGCCGGGGCGGCACGTCCTGGGATCGACCTCGATCCCATGGATCACGACCGAGGCAGGTAGAACGTGCAGCGACGCAGCCAATTGCAAGACTTCACCGATGCCGAGCCCATGCGTCGACCTCGCATGTCGACTGCAAATAGAAGGATCGGGCCACACCAGACGTGATAGAGTCCCTGGAATTCCACCGCCGGTGCACGCATCGATCAGAATTGCGGTCGAGCAATTCTCGAAATAGTCGAGCGCATCAACCGTTTGGCGGACGGCCACCGCATGGACATTCGGCAGATGCTTCAGACGCTCGACCAATTGCCAGCCGGCGATATCGTCCCCGTGCGTACTACCGAATCCAAGAACGCGAATATGCATCGCCATCTGGCTCGCCACTCCAACGCGACAGGACTCAAGGGGCCGACGTCAACTCGATATCAAACCGGCGTTCAGACAAACGCAAAAACATTCGTCTATCATGCCGGGGGCATATGCAGTTCGATCGGAACAGAAGGGAACTGAGACGACGGCGAGGCGTC
>JAJSAJ010000011.1 GCA_024274855.1 Planctomycetota bacterium
CCCGTCACCATGGCATACGCAACCGTCAACAACGCGGCAACCCAAAGCACCGACGGTCGCGGCCAGCCGGCCAATCGCAATATCAGCCAGAATCCGGATGCTAACACGCCTATATGCAATCCAGAGATTGCCAACACGTGTAAGCACCCACTGGCCAGAAATGCATCACTTGTCGAAACGTCAAGCTCTTGACGCGATCCCACGATCAGAGCCTGGGCCAGCGGTGATTGCTCTCGCGGCACATATTGGCGTAAGACTCGTTCGGCCCAGCAACGTATCAAACCGGCCTGACGAAACAACGAAGGCCAACTGGCCGAATGCAACCGAGTCACACCGCGAGGATCACGACAGACGACCATGCAGAGTTCGCGACGTCCACGCGCCATGCCCCGATAGTCCGGCTCGCCGGGATTCGCCGACTGGCCAATCCGACTCAGAAAACCGACGACACGAAGCGAGTCACCTCGGCCAATGGGAAACAACGCCCCCTGGACAATAACCACCAGGTTTCCCGACGCCGGAGACCAACACCCGGCCTGTCGAATCCGATAAACACGAACGGGCAGCCGAGTCACCTCGCCCTGCCCCGCAAAACTCAGCGGATTAGGCATCGCCGGAGGGCGACGGCGCGGTGCATCCCGAGCAATCACTTGCAAACAGACACCCGTTGACACGTCACTGGCCCAGCGAGACAAATCACAACGGCCGAACAAGAACCACCGATCATGGTGCCAGAGGCCCCCCAACGCAACGATCGCCAGCAGCAGCAACAGTGCAGCCAATTCCAGCCGCCTGCGTACCCACGCAAGCAACCACATCGCCAACCCAGTGCCCAACGCAAACACCCAAACACCGGGGGAAGGAGCAAGACTGTAGTCGAGCGATACGCCAGTCGCCGAGGCAAGAAATGCCACCACCAAGGGATGATCACGCGCTGGCCGGTCCGCCAGCCGAGCAGATAATGAGGCAACAGACACACGGTCGTTCCTTACCGCCAGAACGGATGACCGCGTTTCGCTTTCGTTGCCTACTAGTGTAGAACAAGAGCCGACAAGCGTCGATCGGGCTGCCAGGATTTTCCCGGCGTCTCAAAGTCCTGAGTTTTTCTTTTTCTCTTTGTAGCCGATTCGGTGAAACGGATTGACGACACTCGACAGTACGTTCTTCAGATGGGCACTGATGCGTTTCAGGTACCGCGTATACAGAACCAGTGAGGCCGCATCGCGGGGCGACAGATCGTCCGCCTTGCCGGCGATCACATCACTGACGATCTGGTCACACGCTTCCGACATCCGCTCGCGATAGGTCGTCATGACTTGCCGCGCTCGCTCCACGTCCTGCTCGTGCAGAATCGTCGGAGCTTCGTCGAAACACCGCTTGATCTCCCCTTCGATTTCCTGCAGTTCTTTTTCGTAGGCGGGCACGTACAATCGCTTGGGATGCGCCGACGCGACATCCAGGATATTCTTGCAGTAGTCGCCGATTCGTTCGATGTCGATCACGATGCTGATCAGCGCCATCGCCCCGGGCAACTCGGCCGCGCCGCCGTCTGTGCCACCGACAACAGTACAGTGCGTCATTACCTTTCGACGCACATCCCGCTCGAACTTGTTGACCTTCGTGTCCAACTGGCGAATCGACTCGTCAACGTTCGCGTCGTCACTTTCCCGTAACACGCGCACTGCCTCGCGGAACATCTTCTTGTCGATCTCGAGCATTTCATAGGATTCTTCCCACGCCTGCGTCAGCAAGTCACTCGCTCTCAACACCTGGAGCAGTTGTTTCCACATAACACGACCTTGTCAAAACAGGAGGATCAATAGTCCTGGAATTGCAAAAAACAGAACCAGGACATAGACAACCGGCACCCAGCGGCGCCGAACAGCCTGTGCGGCAAGCATACTGGCCAATCGCAGCGGCAACTCGCGCAAGGGACGCCAGGGAGTGATAACACATATCCCGCAAATATTGAACAGCAAATGTGATAATGCGACGGCCACCGCTGCCTCGAAATTGTTCGTCACGGCCAACGAAGCAAGCAACGCGGTGATGGTCGTCCCGACGTTCGCCCCAAGGGTGTACGGATAAATCCTTCGCAGAGTCAAAATACCCGCTCCAGCCAATGGCACAACCATCGAGGTCGTCACCGAACTGCTCTGAACAATCGCGGTCAAGATAACCCCGACGGTGAAGGCCAATAGAGGTGTGCGAAACACGGTCTTTTCAAAAAAACCGCTCGCCTTCTCGACAACGGCACCTCGCATAATGACCGTCATGTACTTCAAGGATAGGAACAAGAAAATGCCGGCAATGGTTACCAGGATCACCGCCTGCAACACGGGCCAATCGGTGATCCAACCAACCCCTTCCTGGGCCCAATGCACAACCGGTTTGATGATCGCCTTCAAGGGACTGTGGAACTTCACGTCCGCACCACCCGTTATCGTTCCGGCCAGCCACAATGCCGAAGTACTGAGGAAACCAGTCGACCACTGCAAGGGGAACAGGATCAACACGCTCAGCACATTAAAGAAGTCATGCACCGTGGCCGCGGCAAACGCCCGCTCGAATTCCACCGGCCGCGACACGTGCCCAAATGAAACCAACGTGTTCGTTACGCTCGTTCCAATATTGGCGCCCATGATAATCGGCACCGCATTGACCACGCTCAACTGGCTCACACCGACCAGGCCCACGACAATCGAGGTCGTCGTTGAAGAACTTTGAACCAGCGACGTCGCCAAAATGCCAACGAATAGCCCGATGATCGGTCCCGAAGGAGACTCGAAAACCTTGTGGGCCATATCGGACCCGAACAGCTTGAAAGAAGCACCGACCAAGCCAATGCTGACAAGAAAAAGGTAAAGCAAACCCAGAAAACCAATCGCCAAAGCAGTTCGTCGCACGATGGTTCACCTATCAACAAGAAAGGCCCACAGTCCCCGAATCTCAGGCCCCAATCCACAATCCGACTTGCGTCCGATTCCGTTCCATCGGCATCCTGTTGTGGGGCCCGCTGAAGTCTTGCCGTCGGCGCGTCAATCTACGGGACTTGACCGCGACGGACAAGGGGGGCGGAAGCCAATTGACGAGCGGCCATCGAGTCAAGATACTAGACTGCGTCTCCCCCGCTCAGGGACCCCATCTCTCGGACTGACCACACGGTTGCAAATCGCTGCGTATCGGATAAGTTCGTTGTCCGAACATCCATCGAGGTGCCGAACCGCTTCGTGCAGGACGCGAAACGGGACGCAACCCCGTTGGACCGGCCACCGAGCCCACTGCCGATCCGAGATTTCCGGGGTCGGAGTCAACAACAATCCTCACTGTTTTGGAGAGCCAACGATGGCCGCGTTTCCCGAAATCAGCAAAATATCCTACGAAGGCCCCGAGTCCAAGAACCCGCTAGCCTTTCGGTGGTACAACGAAGATGAAATGGTCGAAGGCAAAACCATGAAAGACCATTTTCGTTTCAGCGTGGTTTATTGGCACACATTTCGCGGAACGGGAGCCGATCCGTTCGGCATGGGAACCATGGTGCGGCCTTGGGATGACGGCAGCGATTCGGTCGAGAACGCGATTGGCCGAGTCCGAGCGGCATTCGAGTTCATCGAAAAACTGGGGGCACCTTATTACGCGTTCCATGATCGGGATGTGGCTCCCGAGGGTGCAACGCTTGCCGAAACCAACCGGAACCTCGATGCCGTAGCCCAGGTCCTGAAAGATGAACAAGAACGAACCGGCATCCAACTGCTGTGGGGAACGGCCAACCTCTTTAGCAACCCGCGATATGTACACGGCGCTTCAACCAGTTGCAATGCGGATGCCTTCGCTTTCGCCTCGGCCCAAGTCAAGAAATGCCTCGAGATTACCAAGGAATTGGGCGGGCAGAATTATGTCTTCTGGGGAGGCCGAGAAGGCTATCAAAACCTGTGGAACACGGACATGCGGCGAGAACTGGAGCACATGGCTCGATTCATGCACCTGGCCGTCGATTACGCCAAACAGATTGGATTCACTGGACAGTTCCTGATCGAACCCAAGCCGAAAGAACCAACCAAACATCAGTATGATTCGGACGCGGCGGCTTGCATCAACTACTTGCGAGCCTATGACCTGATGGATCATTTCAAGCTGAATCTTGAAACCAACCACGCCACGCTGGCCGGCCACACGATGATGCATGAGTTGGAATATGCGGCCATGCAAGGGGCACTCGGCTCGATCGATGCCAACCGAGGCGATTTGCTGCTGGGCTGGGACACCGACCAGTTCCCCACAAACCATTACCTGACCACCGAGTGCATGCTGACGATTCTGAAATACGGAGGCCTGGCACCGGGCGGTGTGAACTTCGATGCCAAGGTTCGGCGCGAGAGTTTCGAACCGATCGATCTTTTCTATGCCCATATCGGCGGCATGGACGCCTTCGCACGAGGCTTGAAAATCGCCGCCGCCATACGTGCGGACGGCCAGCTAAGTGAAATGCTCGAACAACGATACGCATCCTGGGATACCGGCATTGGCGCTGAAATCGAATCAGGACGAGCCGATTTCAAGTCGCTCGAAACGTATTGCCTCGCAAAGGGTGAAATCATGCCGAATCAAAGCGGTCGGCAGGAACTGCTGGAACATATCGTCAACCGATTTATCTAACGCGGGTTGCGCCCACAACCCAAGTGGTGGAGCCACGACCCGTATTGTCGAACGGACGCCCACGTCCGTTCATTCGACGTAACCGTTCACGGAATGTAGGCCACCGGTTCGCATCCAAGGGGTCAGACCCATTTTCGGCGACACAATGCGTTTGCGTAAATGAACGCTTTCTCCGCCGAAAATTGCGTCAGACCCCAGCGGCGTGAACGGCTACCATTCGACAGACCTGGAGGTCCGCCGGACAAGATGCGCGCACGGCACGCGCATCCGACTTTGGTAACGCGGCCAGCCTTGAACGGCCCCTTGGGAACTAAGAAACGCCCTGGATGCCATGTCTAATTCAACCATGATCGATATTTCATTTCTGGGTGGTGCCAGCTCAATCGGCGCTTCGTGCACACTGGTCCGAATTGGTGATACGACGCTGGTCGTCGACTGCGGGGTGCGCTATTCAGGCTCAAGTGCCCTGCCCGACCTGGCGGCCCTGGCCGACACCACGGTCGACGCGGTCCTGGTAACGCACGCGCATATGGACCATGCGGGCGGTCTGCCCGTTATCTGTGAAGCGTGCCCGGGAGCGCCCGTCTTTGCCACTCCGCCAACGATCGACCTGACCTCCATCCTGTTGCGCGATGCACTCCGATTGATGAACCGTGCCGAACGCGAATCGGAGATGCCGTTGTATAACGAGCATCAGGTGGACCGTCTGTTCGCATCGATGCGTCCCGTTAAGTTCTTCCAACCAATTCGAATCCGAGACACGCAAATACGCTGGCTTCCGGCAGCACACATTCTTGGCGCCGCGATGCTTCGATTGGAGACTCCCGCAGGCACGATCGTCTTCACCGGTGACTACAGTGTCACAGCTCAGCACACCGTTCCGTCACTTAGTCGCCCCGATTTCTCGGCCGATTTGGTCGTCAGCGAAGCGACGTACGGCCAGCGTCTGCATGAGGACCGCAATGTGGCTGAAGAGCGATTGCTGTCTCAAGTTCGTGCCGTGATTGCGTGCGGAGGACGCGTCCTGATCCCAGCCTTTGCTGTCGGTCGAGCACAGGAAGTTCTGCTTATTCTCAAGCGGGCTCAACGCAATGGATCGCTGCCGGATGTACCCATCTTC
>JAJSAJ010000159.1 GCA_024274855.1 Planctomycetota bacterium
CGCAAACCGCTTGAGTTCGCTCGGGCCATGATCCCGGCTCTGCTGACCGCCTTTAGCTCAGCATCGAGTAACGGAACGTTGCCACTGACGTTGGCTTCAGTCGAGCGGCGCGCGGGAATCAGCAATCGAGTCAGCTCGTTTGTCCTCCCCTTGGGTGCAACCGTCAACATGGATGGAACGGCACTCTACGAGGCGGTTGCGGTCTTGTTCATTGCGCAATTGCATTATGGAAGCAATTTGCCGCTGGGCAATCAGATCATCGTTGCCGTAACCGCATTGCTGGCCAGTATCGGAGCGGCCGGAATACCACATGCCGGACTGGTCATGATGATTATCATCCTCCAGGCCGTCGGGTTGCCTGTTGAAATGCAGGGGGTCATTATTGCAGTCGACCGAGTGTTGGACATGTGCCGCACCAGCGTGAATGTCTGGAGCGACTCGTGCGGGTGTGCTGTTGTCGCTCGGTTTGAGGCGACCGGATCGTGAGTTTCGGCATCGCGACGGCTCACGCATTAAACAACTGCAACATGTTCCTCCCCTTATACATCCAAAACACCTCACTCGGACCGAGCCGATTGTGCGAAGTGCCGTCGGGATGCCATTGCGCGATCTGACCGTCGGCAACAATCAATCCCCGAACGCCCCCTTGCCCGCCACGCGCCACAAGGACCGACTGATCAAAGAAATGCCCCAACAGACAAGACTCGCCAACTGCGTAACCCGCGTTAGCCATCTGTTGCCGCAGTGAATCCGCCTGTCGGCGGTTCGCTTCACTCCACTGCTGAGGAACTAGCTCGCAAAACGTGTCGTGTTCCGCGTGCCAGCCGGCATACACGGCGTACACGTCATCCAGGGACAGCTCGGTCAAGTCTGCCGTTATTGCGTGGCTCACCGGACCGACAATCGCCACGTTCGCATAGCTCCCGCCGGCAAGATCATACGAATACCTGAACAAGAAACAATCGACCGGACGCTCATATCCCGGCCAATGCATGCACCGTGTGTCGATCAGATCCAATTGCGACGGTGGAGTTCCCCAGTAGGTCGGTTGCGACAACATGAGTGCGGCTTCGGCTTCGGCCTGTGCCGCGGCAGTGGTGAACTCCGGGTCAATCTGGTCGAGAAAACCAAGTGCCCTGGCGTCTGCCAATACACGAAGCCGAACAACTGGCTCGGCAGCCATTTCGACCAGCCGGTTCACCCCTTCGGGCTGATTGAGGCGCGCCAGAGCCGAAGCCGCTTCAACCCGGATCCGACGATGCCGCAACTCCAGCACCTGAAACAACTTGCCTACAGCCTGGTCATCCCCGATCCAAGCCAACGCATCACACAAAGAGACGATCAGTGCCACACCATCATCCACTTGCCGATTAAGCTGCCGCAGATCGCTATCCGGGTCAGGCGACCGATCCTCCAAACGGCTCAACTGCCCGGCAGTTTCACCCAAGAGACGAATCAATGCGACTTTTCGCAACTGTGCCGGGTGCTGCTCGACCAGACCTTGACGCGTCAACAAGTTAGCCAAATCCAGAACGACAGCGGCCGCAGCTGGGAATTGCAACGCATCGAGCAGCCGCGGAAAGACCGATTCGGTCTGCGTGCCCGGTTGCTGAAACAACGGGCTGAGGGCCACAGCCACCTGAGTCACATCCATCGGGGGATCCGCAATCAACCGCTCTGTTAACACCTGCAAATCATCCGCTTGGCCTGAACACGCAAGCCACTGAAGCAATCCCCATCTGGCTTCCACCGCCGGTGTAAGTTGCCGGTGCAATTGGACAATGTGCCGGCGTTGCGACCCAGACAACCCAGAATCGGATTGACGCTGACGTTGAATCAACGGCGACAAAATGTCCGTCCATGGCAACCGCGTGCCGTCGTCGCCCGCACCGGTCAATTCGACCAATGCAGCAAGCAGTCTTTCCAGCTCGCAATCACCGATTTCCGTCAGCCAAGTGTAGGACACAGAACTATCTTCTGAAGCTGATTCGTCCGGCTGCGCCAATTGGCGAAGCACTTCTGTAAGTTGTCCGATTCGATCTTCCATTTCGTGTTTTCCTGATGCGGAAGAGACACATTGTTTGCCGGCCAAGGCCGCCGGAGAATTAGAGTTGCCGCCCCGTGCCACGCGCACACAAAGTGTGCATGATCTCTTCAAAAACAGCTTGGACTGGAATACCTTCTGGCTCTCGGCTCGAGGCTTGTGCGCGAAGCCCACGGCAGGAGTATCAGTTTAGCGTTCTTGACGTAACGATGCGCGGGTGGTATTTGTTCTAACAATTGACACACATGCCGGAAGGCCAGAGAACCGTTTTCGAAAACGGCATCGTTTTTGAGATCGTTTCTTTGATTCGACTTGACGAAATGGACACAAAGTTGTTTGATAGGGAGAGTGCGTGAACAAGCAGGTGGCCGATAACGGTTGCGAGACCGTTAAGTCTGCTTGTCTCACGCGCAATGGACGGAACTCGCGGAGTATTCGTGGCGACGAATTGCAAATCGACAAACGACCGTTTGGCGACCGCGAAGAGACGCTGCTGCCGCCCCGGCTTCGCATTGTGCATTTTGAAAAATGCGGCGTACAGCAAGTCAGCTTGCTGCGCACTCGACACGTTCGCAGGAGAGAGACGCTCGATCGCAAGTTGCACAGGCCCCCTGACACCGCGTACGAGCGCCCGAAGGTCTCCATTGCAAAGCGATGTCCTCACCGATTGTGGCTCGGCCACATTGGGTGGAGCGGATTAGAGAGCGAGCCGGGGACGGTTGTAGACTCCCATGGGCGACACATTGCGGTGGAGATCGATGCCTTGCGATGGAGGGCCCCTGCCGAGCGTTGGGCCCCCTGCCGAGCGATGGGGGTAGCATCCCGTGCGCAAATACTGTCTACTGTTAGAGTTATCGTGTTTAATGGCCACATCGTGTCGATGTGGGCCTTCAGCAACCCGAGAACCGACCGCCATGCTTCACGGGGATTCAACTAGCGAATTGGTCCCGTGCATTGGTCAGGAGCACAACTGACTCCGGGTCGGATCGACTGCACGATCTAGACAGACACTACTAGTGTGGAGTTTTACACCAACTTGGCAAAGAAGCGAACAACACGCCCGCCGGAACCAAACGATTTTTCGGGCATGGCCTTGTCCGACACAATGTTCGAGGCGCTCGATCAGGCCGGCTATCAGAGTCCAACGGAGATCCAGGCGGGAATGATTCCCGTGGCGTTGGAGGGGACCGATGTCGTCGGGCAGGCACAAACGGGGACCGGCAAGACGGCTGCGTTTGCGATCCCCATCATTGAACATATGCAAAAGACCGAGCGCAGCCAGTCGCCGCGGGCAATCATTCTTGTCCCGACGCGAGAACTTGCCGTTCAAGTGCGGGATGAAGTAGCCAAATTATCCCACGGACAACGTCTTTCCTGTGTGGCCCTTTATGGTGGTAAACCGATTCGGGACCAGATTCAAAAGCTGCGTCGAGGAGCGGACATCGCCGTCGGAACGCCTGGTCGTATTCTGGATCACATCAGCCGCAATACGTTGCGTTTGGACGAAATCAAGATTGTGGTCTTGGACGAAGCCGATCGCATGCTCGACATCGGATTTCGACCCGATATCGAGAGAATATTGCGCCGTTGCCCCCGCCAGCGGCAGACGCTGCTGCTGAGTGCGACCGTTCCGCCACCAATCGCTCGACTCGCCCAACGGTATATGCACAATCCGACGACGATGAACTTCTCGCCAAAGGATCTTTCGGTCGAGACGATCGAACAGTCTTACTTTACCGTCGATCATGAGCGCAAGTTTGATCTGCTAGTACGATTGTTAAAGCGAGAACAGCCGACGCAGGCCATTATTTTCTGCCGAACGAAACGGCGAACCGATTCCGTTCATCGTCGCTTGGCCAAGCGTTTCGACCAGGTTAACTGTATTCACGGTGATATGGCTCAGAGTGCCAGAGATCGAGTGATGAGCCGTTTCCGAAGTGGCAAGCTTCGCTATCTCGTCGCAACGGATGTTGTGGGACGCGGGATCGATGTGACGGGAATTTCACACATCATCAATTTCGATACGCCCAAATTCTGCGATGATTACGTGCACCGCGTCGGTCGTACCGGCCGTATGGGACGAGAGGGCGTGGCCTTCACCTTCGTCGCTCCCGAAGAGGGTGCTGAACTGACCCGCATTGAACAGCGGATTAACCGGCAACTGAAGCGAGGCGAACTGGGAGATTTTCAAGCGGTCGAAGACCACAAAGCTGAATCGCAAGATGGCAAGGATTCGCCGCCCCCTCCGCCATTTCTCGGACGTCGTCCGCCCCGAAGACATCGCCGCGCACTGTAGTCTCGCCACGCGAATCCATTGGCCCTCATATTGGGGTCCCTGCGGTGGAGACCTCACGATGGGCACCTGTCCCACAACGTACTGCACACCCCGGATTTAGCGGCCGGATGCGAATAGCGTCCGCAGAACCGGGGCGGCGGTATCCCACAAATCCGCAGCCTTCTGAAAGTCGACATCCATCCAGCGAACCGGCCGTTCGGCAGCCAAGGCCGGCCGTACTGAAACAGCTGGATTGATTGGAAATTGGGCACTTGGCCCCTTTGCCAGCACCGTTTCGACTTCAGGACTAAGCAGATACTCCATTAGCTTCTCGGTATCCGCCGCGTGCCGACCTCCTCGGATAATACAAAGAGTATTCGGAATCAGCAGCGTTCCCATCCCACCTTCCTGTTGATCCGGATAGACAATGGCGACCGGCGAGCCCGCTCGCAATTCCACGTTGGCGTCGTCGGTATCGGTAAGCCCAATATCCAATTCACCTCGTGCCACCGCCTGAGCAACTTGCCGGTTACCTCCCATGATCTGAACATTGTCCTTGAGCTGTTGAAAAAAAGCGGTGGCCCGTTTCGGCCCCCAATAGGCAAACAGCACGGCTGCATGCGTCGCCGTCGTGCCAAATAACGGCTTCGCGATTCCCACACGACCTTTCCACCGAGAAGACGTTAAATCCAACAGAGATTGCGGTCGCTGGTTGCTCGGAACGTGCTTTGTGTTGACGATCAGAATCCGCGCTCGCGCCGCGAATCCATACCAGAATCCGCCGGGGGATCGAAAACCGGCGGGAAATTGACGGCCAGCCGGCGAGTCATAGGGGCGCAGAAGCCCCTGCTTCTGCAGACGCAAAGTGTGCAAGATTTCGTTGTTCCAAAACAGATCACATCGAGGGCGGTCTTTTTCCCGAATAATCCGCGTGACCAATCCTACCGTCTTGGTCGACTCGACGTCAAAATTAGACAGCACAACGACCCTTTCCTGCTGCTGAAACTTTTCGAGTATCGGCTCGGAAAACTCAGCATCGAACGCCGTATAGACAACCACTTCGTGCTCGGAAGCACGCCAGCATCCAATCAGACAACAGGCGGCAATAGCCGGCAACCATCGAAACCCACGGCAAATTGTGTGACACATGAAATGACCAATCATGGTTATCTGAAGTCTCGTGAAGGTTCAAGGCTCTCGAGTGTGCTAGGCTTTGTCTCAGAACCCGGAGAAGCAGTGTTTCCGGGAGGGCGAAGCGCGTCCGGGAGGGCGAAGCTCATGTCGAGAAACTGGCGAGCAGGTGCAAGGAGAGTAGTCGCCTGCCTCCCACACGCTCCATTTCCGAGTAGACTATGAAACAGTCCCAACTCCTAACGCGGGTTTCGCCCGCAACCCAAGTGGCGGAGCCACTACCCGTATCGTCGAACGGACGCCCACGTCCGTTCATTCGACGCACCTGGAGTTCCGTCGGACAGGCTGTGCGCATGGCGAGTGCATCCTACGAATTAAGACTCTAGCGAGGCTGGGCCTCGAACCAATTACGAGCTACCGCTCGAACCGTGTTGGCCCGCTCCCGTTGCTCGCTATACTTGACTCAATATAATCAACTTCTGCTCTGTAAGCATACTAACGTACCCAGCGGCCATAGCAAAATCGTTCAACGGACGCCCACGTCCGTTCATCCGACGGACCTGGGGTCTATCGGACAACATGCGTGCACGGTGCGTGCATTCGACACAGAAGAATCTAGACGCGAGAACCGGATGCACGGCACCGCACCACAGGTACCGAACTTCCCCTCGTTTCACTCTACTTCAAACAGCCGAACAGTCGCAGCAACAGGTGTTCGTTAATGATCGTGAAACCATCCCCCCTCGCATGGTATAGCTTTCGGATTTGGCCACTGTTGATCATGATCGCCACGGCGACTTCCTGCTCCAACGACGGGTCGCCAACGAATCGCCCGCAGGCGGCCGACCAACCGACACGCTCGGTCCCGAGACAAGGTCCATCAAGTTCGCCCCGTCCCAAGGCACCTGCCAAACGTCGGCTCGCTAGACGTCATGCGGTGGCCATGAGCGATAAGGCTAAAAAGACCGCCACCAATACCCAGAAAGAGATCGAAGAACCCGAAGCACGTTCGGACACGGTCTCCGGACCGCCGCAGCTGGACATTGCTGCTCAGCGGCTCTCTCAATCCGGTATCCGCCGACTCCAGAGCAAGCACCTTGAACTGTACACGGACCTCGCTTCGACCCCCGAGGTCGATTTGTTGCCGCATTTATTTGATTTGGCAGTTCCGCAATGGCGCGACTATTTTCGGATCCCTTCCGAACGTGTCCGTTTGTGGAAAATGCGGGGCTATCTCATGTCCGACAAGGAGCGATTTCGGAAGATCGGCCTATTGCCCGACAATCTGCCTCCCTTTCTGAATGGGTATCAGCGGGGCCATGAAATCTGGATGTACGAGCAGCCAAGTGCTTACTATCGACGCCATATCGTATTACATGAAGGAACCCATGCGTTCATGGATTGTCTGCTCGGCGGAAAGGGCCCACCCTGGTACAGTGAAGGCATGGCTGAGCTGATGGCAACGCACAGTTGGAAGGCAAAACACCTGCAACTAGGCTATTTCCCACGGAATCGAGACGAAGTCGAATCATGGGGACGCATCAAGATCATTCGGGAAGATGTGGCAGCGGGCGACGCAAAATCGATTCACCAAGTTATGCTTTACGGCCCCCGCGCTCATCTTCAGGTTGGGCCTTACGGGTGGTGCTGGGCTGCGTGTGCCCTGATGGACGGTACGCCACGCTTTCACGATGCATTTCGGCAGCTGCCGCAACACGTTCAAGAGAATCCATCAACGTTCATACAAACAACACTTCGCTTGTTCGGACCGAACATCGGACAGCTCAATCAGCAGTGGCAGCTGTTTACGCATCGAATCGAATACGGCTACGATGTACAGCGAGAAGCGATAGTCAACGTAGAAAACCGATCGCTTCCGGCCGAGGGCCGGGAAGTTGTTGTTTCAACGGAGCGCGGCTGGCAATCGACCGGGATTCAGGTTGCCGCGGGAGCCACATACTTGCTCGAAGCTTCGGGCCGCTACCAGATTGCCGAGACCTCGAAAGTATGGTGGTGCGAACCGCCCGGTGTGACGATCCGTTACTATGCCGGCCAACCACTCGGAATCGTGCTCGCCGCAGCTGACGACGCCTCGGATTCACCCACGTACATGACGCAGCTGCTATCCGCCAAGCCAGTTGGCGACAAGCGTGAACTCACATTCGCCAGATCCGGGACCTTGTACCTGCGAATCAACGATTCGCCCGCCGAATTGGCTGACAATCGTGGCGAGGCCCGAGTGCGGATTCGCCAGATTCGCCCGTCTGCCGATCGCGTCCCCAATTGACGAACTCTCGACAAGTTTCGACAATGCAGACTTGTCGTTTGGCCTGCAAACGGAAACTTGGACATTTTGGGCAAAGGCCAGCAACGGGGCCAGTGGGGCCGACAGCAAGTAGCGGCGCTCACCAGAAGGTGGACCGAACGAACACTTACCGCTCGATTCCACCGTCACACGACCAGAATTATCAAAAGAGTCCTGAACGGCGTCACTCCACAGGGTGATCCCATTTTGTTTCACGGCGGGAAATGCTGGACACGCGCCAGTTGGTTCGAGGCCCTGCCTCGATAGAGTCGAAACTTCTTTTTCCTTGAAACGAGTCTGTTCCTTATGAAGCCTCTGGAAACACAAGATCCTGAAGTCTGGGCCGCAATTTCAGGTGAAATGGAACGTCAACGCGATGGATTGGAGTTGATCGCGAGCGAGAACTATACCAGTCCAGCTGTCATGCAAGCGACCGGAACCGTGCTGACGAACAAATACGCCGAAGGATATCCCGGGCGGCGGTATTACGGCGGGTGCGAACATGTTGACGTGATCGAGAATCTGGCCCGAGACCGTGCGAAGCATCTTTTCGGTGCGGAGTTCGCGAACGTTCAACCGCACTCCGGCTCGCAGGCGAACATGGCAGTCTATCTAACCGTATTGGAACCGGGCGACACCGTGCTCGGATTGGATCTGGCACACGGTGGTCATTTGACGCACGGCATGCGTCTGAACATTTCAGGACGGTTGTATCATTTCGTCAGCTATGGAGTCACCCGCGATACGAACCGTATCGACTTCGATCAAGTTGCAAGACTCGCCCGCGAACATCGTCCCAAACTGATCGTCGCTGGAGCGAGTGCCTATCCTCGCGAGATTCCGCACGGCCGGTTTGCAGAAATCGCCCACGAAGTGGGTGCAAAGCTTTTCGTCGACATGGCACACTACGCCGGATTGGTTGCCGCGGGCCTGCACGACAACCCGGTGCCGGTCTCCGATTTCGTCACAACAACGACGCACAAGACACTTCGCGGACCGCGAGCGGGCCTTGTGCTCTGCAAGAAACAGTACGCCAAGGAAATCAACCGAAGCGTTTTCCCTGGCCTTCAAGGAGGCCCATTGATGCATGTGGTGGCCGCCAAGGCGGTCTGTTTCGCGGAAGCAATGACGGAGGACTTCAAGCAATATGCACAAAACGTCATCGACAATGCGAAAGCCCTGGCCGATACGTTGCGGTCTGGTGGCTTGACTCTGGTTAGCGACGGCACGGATAATCACCTTATGCTGATTGATGTCACGACACTCGGCATCACCGGCAAGATTGCCGAGTCCGTGCTTGAAACATGCGGGATCACGGTCAATATGAACATGATCCCCTTTGACCAGCGCAAGCCGCTCGATCCATCCGGCATTCGAGTTGGCACGCCGGCATTGACCACACGAGGCATGAAGCAAGACGAAATGCGGCAAATCGGCACGTGGATGCTCGAAGCACTACGGTCACCTGAAGAAGCGAAATTGCACCAGCAAATCCGCGGCAGCGTTCGTCAGTTGTGTACCCAGTTCCCAGTTCCGGCTGCTGAAATGCCGGATTCTTGATTGATTGAGCCTTTGGCTTGAAAAACGGAGTGAAAGATGTCCTTACCAAAGATCCTGATCGCCGACGACAATCAAGCCAATTGCGAGCTGCTCGAGGCCTATCTCGACGACTTGGATTGCGATGTTGCCATCGCGGTTGATGGTAGGGATACGCTCGACAAGATTGCTTCATTCCAGCCGGACCTTCTCCTGCTGGATATCATGATGCCCAAACTGAACGGGTTTGAGGTATGCAAGAAGATCAAAGAGGACCCGACAACCAAGCGGATTATGGTGCTGATGGTCACCGCATTGAACGAATTGGGCGATATTGAAAGGGCCGTGGCCGCCGGCACCGACGACTTTCTTTCCAAGCCCGTGCAACGAGTCGAACTGATGAAACGCGTCGAAAACATGCTTCGGCTGAAAGATGTCGAGGACGAGGTGGAACGGCTGCGCCGTTACATCGAAGGCATGGAAGACTCGGACGGAACGCCGCCCGATGCCACCGGTCGAAGTTAGCGGTATCGTCATTTCATCGGCCGCAAACGGATCAGTCACGGAGCTCGCGCAAAATGGAAACCTTCTTTGCCGTTGCGTGGCTGGCCAGCATCCCGTTTCTGGTTGCATTGGGGGCGTTTCGCTCTCGCTATTTATCGCGGATATGGCGTCCCACGGGCCGGATTCAGCGATTTCTTGTTTGGGCGGCCTTGGCCGCCATGCCACTTGCATCAGTGGCCCATCTGTTAGGCTACGAATGCCGTGTGGCCGGATTACCGATGCTGGGGTGGGCTGGACTCTTGCTTCTCGCAGCTTTCTGGTGGCGTCTGATTTCAGTACGCACGCGTCATGCGCCGATAGCCCCATCGAATTGACCATACCGAGCAGACCCCGGTCTTCGAAATAGAAACGTACCATGAGCACTGCACACCATCACCGCGGCCAACGTGCGGACCGAATCCTCCGATCACTGACATGGGCAGCTGGGATAACGCTGGCGATCGGTTCGTTGGGAACGACGGCCACGATTTCCACGGACGCATCGACTCGGATCAAACA
>JAJSAJ010000160.1 GCA_024274855.1 Planctomycetota bacterium
AGAATGGTGACCATCGCCGACGAAAGACGATATGGGCAGGCGATCCTTGGAAGCCCGAGGGAATCGGCTAAACGGTTACAGATTATTATGTTACGACTTCGTTGATCGCGATAACAATCCGCGATTCGCGATTATGGCGAGCAACGTAGTGGCGTTGTTCGGACGGGCGGTCTTTCGCAACAGGGATCCAGATATCGATGAAACAGGCAGTTCATCCGGCGGTCGGAATCGACTTGGGCACGACCTATTCGGTGGTTGCTCGTTTAGATGATACGGGACGCCCTCAGGCCTTGATCAACGGCGAGGGAGATCAGTGGACGCCGAGCGTGGTGTTGGTTGACGAAGAGGGAGTGGTCGTTGGCAAGGAGGCCGTGAAAGCAATGTCGACGGACATGGAAGCGGTGGCCGAATGCGCCAAACGAGATGTTGGGCAGCGGACATACCATAAGATGATTGGGGGACGGCAATATCCGCCGGAAGCGCTGGAGGCTTGGATCCTGAACAAACTCCGCGTCGACACGCAGCAGCAGATTGGCGAGTACCAGAAGGTCGTGATCACCGTTCCCGCGTACTTTGATGAAGTCCGCAGGAAGGCAACGCAGGACGCGGGCTATATTGCCGGTTTTGATGTGATGGACATCATCAACGAGCCGACGGCGGCCGCTGTCGCGTTCGGGTTTCAGCAGGGATTTCTCGGTCAGGATGGAAAGGACAAGCAACGGCGAAATATCCTTGTGTACGACCTTGGTGGCGGCACGTTTGATGTCACGGTAATGCAAATTGGTGCACGTGAGTTCGTTGCGTTAGCCACCGATGGAGACGTGCAGTTGGGGGGACGTGATTGGGACCAACGCCTGGTCGATTATGTGGCTGAGGAGTTTATTCGCAAGCATGGTGTCGATCCACGCGAGGATGCGAACGCGGGCGGTCGTCTTTGGCGCGAGTGCGAGGATGCGAAGCGGACCTTGTCAGCTCGACGTCGCGTGAAAATCCCGTTTGAGTTTCAAGGCAATGTTGTGCGCCCGGAGATTACAAGAGAGCAATTCGAGGAAATGGCGCAGGACCTGTTGGACCGGACTGATTTCACGACGCGCCAGACACTTCAAGCAGCTGGGCTTCAGTGGAACGACATCGAGCGTGTCTTGCTGGTCGGTGGATCGACGCGTATGCCGGCCGTCGTCAAGATGCTGAAGAAGCTGTCGGGCAAAGATCCGGACCGGAGCGTATCGCCGGATGAGGCAGTGGCACACGGCGCAGCCCTGCATGCAGGCTTGCTGTTGGCAAAGCACCAAGGGCGCACCCCGAAATTCCGAATCAAAAACGTGAACTCGCACAGCCTTGGAGTGATTGGAAATGATCCGGTGACAGGGCGGCCCAGAAACGGAATCGTCATTCCGCGAAATACAGCTCTTCCGGCCGCGGCACAACGAATCTTCAAGACACAAAAAGCCAACCAGCGGTCTATTCTAGTCGAGATTGTCGAGGGAGAGAGCGCATCGCCCGCCGATTGTGCACCGATCGGACGCTGTTCGGTTCGAGATCTTCCACGGAACTTACCGGATCAAACGCCGATCGCCGTTCGTTTTCGATATCTGGAAAACGGTCGGCTTACGGTGACCGTTAAAGTCGTGGGAACCGACCGAAAGCTAAGGCATGAGATTGTGCGAGAGAATAGCTTGAATCACGATCAACTGAATAGCTGGCGCCGATATGTTTCCGGCTTACCACCTTTGGCCGAAGTGGTGGTGGATGATGCCTGACTGCCTCTCCGGCGTTGACGCGATTTCGGACAGCCATGCTGTTACCTGAGGGCCGGCGAATCAATTATTGTCGCGTTTACTGGGGGGCGTTCGGGCGGCGATCCTCTTTAGCTGCGAGACTGATTCACCCATGGGACGAGCCCATGGGGGTCTGTATGCGGAAGAGTGCGACAGTTATTGATTGGCGAATCCTAATGTCCCCGCTCCGATAGCCGGCGCGGAGACAAAACGGTGTGGCAGCCGCTGACCGCCCGAGCTATTTCCAATCGTTTTTCATGGGAGTGCCTCTTGTTGGGCATTGGAAATTACATAACGCCGTGGACAAGACGGCCGAATGCCACACGGCAGGAGGAGCAACGTGTCTTCTGAAGGATCGAGACCGGATGATGTGCGAATGCGAGGCTTTGCACGACGCCAATCCGTGGCTCAGGTATTCCGGTGGCTGCATGAGCGGCTTCAGCCGTTGGCGCACGAGACGATACCGACTGTCGGAGCAACGGGCCGCGTGTTGGCTCGGTCGGTGACCAGCGAGGTGGATGTTCCTGCTTTCCGGCGGGCCATGATGGACGGTTTTGCCGTGATTGCGGCCGACACACAAGGTGCCTCGGCCTATAATCGTCTGGCATTGGATATCGTGGGACAATCTTTTCCGGCTCAGCCCTGTTTGGCGACTGTCGCGCGCGGCCAGGCGGTTTGCATCATGACCGGTGCGCCGATGCCGGAAGGGGCGGATGCGGTCTTGCCTGTCGAGTCAACACAGCCGGAACAGATGCGGGCGCGGGCCGAACAGACACGGGTGTGGGTCATCGGGGAAACAACGCCCAACAAACATGTGGGGCTTCCGGGTGAAGATATTGCGGTCGGTACCCTGGTCCTTCAGGCCGGTCGCGGGCTGCGGCCCCAGGATGTGGGCCTCTTGACATCGATCGGTGTGGCTGAAGTGGCCGTCGTTCGGAAGCCTCGCGTCCGAATTATCGTGACCGGCAACGAGTTACTGCCACCTGGGTCGCGGCCTCATGGTGCGCGAATCGTCGATTCGAACAGTCCGATGTTAGGCGGACTGATTGAGCGTGATGGCGGCATCACGTTGAATCCGGGTATCGTACCCGACGAACCAGACGCCATTCGTCGAGCGATGCGTGATGACGTCGATGTTCTGTTGATCTCGGGTGGATCAAGCGTAGGCGAGCGGGACCATGCTCCGAACGTTCTGGCGGAGGAAGGCGAGTTGGCCATTCACGGGATCGCGATGAGGCCGGCCAGCCCGACCGGAATGGGACTGCTCGATAACCGATTGGTGTTCCTGCTACCCGGAAACCCGGTTTCCTGCCTCTGTGCCTATGACTTTTTTGCGGGATGTGCTATTCGAGTTCTGGGAGGTCGCCGTTGGGAATGGCCGTATCAGAAGGTCAGATATCCCCTAAACAATAAACTGGTATCGGTCGTGGGTCGGGTCGACTATGCACGTGTTAAACTGGTCGACAATCGGGTCCAGCCGCTTGCAATTAGCGGCGCTTCGATGCTTAGCTCGACGACGCGAGCGGATGGATTCGTCGTGATTTCGGAAAACAGTGAAGGAATCGCGGAAGGTACTGACGTCGATGTGCATCTTTACGATCTGTAACAGGCCTTTGGGGCTCTTGACGCTGGAGCCTCAACTTGCGAGCGTAGCCCGCGAGACTTCGATTTATTGACATGCACGCATGAAAAAGCAACAGCAGTTTCTGGATGTGATCGATCGGGACGAAGCGGAACGCCGGTTCAGGAATGCGATTCGATATGAGCCACTGGGTGAAGAGACGGTGGGATTGTCCGAATCACTTGGCCGCGTCTTGGCTCGGGATGTCATTGCGCGACGAGACGTTCCCTTGTTCGACCGATCGAACTACGATGGGTTTGCTGTACAAGCGGCCGATACCTATGGCGCAACGGAGGAATCACCCCGCCAGCTTCTGGTGTTGGACGAGGTGATCATGACGTCTCGAGTGCCGAATCGACAGGTACGTTCCGGGACCGCCATTCCCATTGCAACGGGTGGCATGTTGCCGCGTGGAGCCGATGCGGTGGTCATGGTCGAGGATACCGATAGTGACGAGCAGTCACTGTGGGTGCGACAGGCCGTGGCGCCTGGGTTCGGCGTTTCGTTTGCTGGAACGGATATTACAGTCGGCGAGACCGTTTTGCGGCAAGGTGAACTGTTGACCAGTCGCGAGACGGGCGTGTTAGCGGCGATGGGAGAATCGCACGCTCATGTATTTCTGCGACCGCGAGTTGGCATCATTTCGACCGGTGATGAGATGATTGAACCGGGACAGCCAATTCGGCCACCCGAAGTCTACGATTCCAATTCTCGTATATTGGCGGATGCCGTGGTGGAATCAGGTGGCGATGCAACATTGTTGGGGATTGTTGCCGATGATAGGGCGAAGTTGAAAGCAACCTTGATGTGTGCGCTGAGGACGTGCGATGTTGTTCTGTTGTCGGGTGGGACCAGCAAAGGGGCCGGAGATCTGTCGTATCGTGTCGTTGGCTCGGAAACGAGTCCGGGGATTGTCGCACATGGTGTGGCGTTGAAACCGGGGAAACCGGTCTGTCTGGCATCGCACCACGGAAAACCGGTTGCCGTGTTACCCGGATTCCCAACATCCGCGATTTTTACATTTCACGAGTTCTTGGCGCCGGTGATTCGTCGGTTGGCGGGACGGGATGACCGACCGACAGATACGGTGCAGGCAAGAATGGCGATCCCCGTCCGCTCACAGATCGGGCGAACTGAGTATTTGTTGGTGACGCTCGTCCCGGCGGCCGATTCAGATGACGATGACAGTCCACTGTTGGCCTATCCGATGGGTAGCGGATCTGGATCCGTGACAACCTTCAGTCGGGCAGATGGATTTGTGACGGCTGGGCGGCACGAGGAGATTCTTCAACCATTTCAACCGGTTACCGTGCAGCTATTGGCACGCAATCTTCACGCGGCCGATTTGATTGTGATCGGCAGTCATTGCGTTGGGCTCGACTATCTATTGGGGCTTCTGCAACGCCGATACTTTCACACTAAGTTTCTTGCCGTGGGCTCGACAGCCGGCCTGCAAGCGGCCCGGCATGGTCAGTGCGACGTTGCGGGGATTCACTTATTGGACCCTGAAACGGGCCTCTATAACAAACCGTTCCTAACCGAGGGGGTCGAACTGATACCGGGGTACAGACGTTTGCAAGGCATTGTCTATCGGTCCGGCGACGAACGGTTTGAGGGCGCAACGCTAGAGCGAGTTCTCGAGACGGTTACGTGCGACGCTGAGTGCCGAATGGCCAATCGGAATCAAGGCAGCGGCACGCGTCTGTTGATGGATCGTTTGCTTCGTGGTGCGGAGCCACCGGGATATGTGGTCCAACCGAGCAATCACAATGCGGTCGCCAATGCGGTGCTGCAGGGGCGCGCGGATTGGGGAATGGCGATTGAATCGGTCGCTCGGCAAGCCGGGCTCGGTTTCCTGCCGGTCATGGAAGAAGAATACGACTTTGTGGTTCCGTGCGGGCGAGCGGATCGACCGGCAGTGTTGGAGCTCAAGCAATTACTTGGCCAAGCCGAAGTGCGTGCCCATCTTGCTCGGCTGGGATGCCGGTGCGTTGGCGGGCCGGAGACTACGTGACGCACGTTGTCCGACGGACGCCCACGTCCGTCGAATGAACGGACGTGGGCACATGTTGTCCGTTCGGCACGTCGGTTGTCGTCGAAGCCCGTGTTAGGACGTTGGGAACAATACGTTCGGCACTTACTCCATCTGGCCGGCATCAAAACTTCGCCCGAATGCTGGCCGTCCATTGCGTGCCAACGAATCGAAAACGTGTTGAAGAGACCCCCACGCGGCTTGTCCCGTGGGTGAATCAGTTTCGTCGGCTAGAAGCGTATTCGCGAAAACACGTTCCCGGCCGAGCGGAACACGTTCCACCGAATCGGCCCGTGTTCGAGGCCGCACCAAGCCGCACTTGGCTCAGGTGGTGCGTCCCGAAACGTCACGTGCGTCCAGTTCGGCCTTGGCCGGGTGGCGGTCTGTTGGAACCTTTTTCGCTCGGCCGCTGTTCAACGACAAATACGAAAATGGTATCGCGCTGAAACACTTTCTAGCTGATGAGACTTGCGCTCCCACGAGATAAACTCGCGGGGGGCGGGAACAAACGCGTCAGACCCCGCGTGTTCAACGTTTTCTTCCAGACAGCCAAAGTGTTGTTTTTCCCGCGTTAGGTAGCCCGCATCAACAGTTCTCCTCGACCACCTTCAATCATGTCGCCGTGAAAAAGATCGACAATCATTTCCGGGAGATCGTCGGGAATGGGGAATGCATGGCGGCGAAGCGTCTGAGCCAAGAGACGAAGTACGTACAAAGATCGACGGCAGGCATGATGGAACGAAACAAGCGGTGCCGGTGGATTCGGGCCGAACAGGCCAATCGTTCCGCGACGCATGCCCGCTCCGTGGCGGATGCCCGTATTGCCGAAGACGAGCAGGCTGCCTGCCAACATGTTGAATCCGATCAAGTCTCCCGCACGTCCGCCAACAGCCACCAAGCCGCGGCGCATGGAATGGCCCAATTCGTTTCCGACGTCCCCGTCAACGAATACCGAACCGCCGGTCATGCCACGCACGCTGCCGCGATAGGCGGCACCGACCAGATGGCCGGCAGATCCGTGTACGTGGATTTCGCCGCCAGCCATTTCGCCCCCGAGCCAATCGCCCACATCTCCGTCGACGACAATCCGGCCCCCTTGCATCTGGCTGCCCAGATGACGACCCGCGGGGCCCTCGATATGCATCTGGCCACCGTTCATCTTGCAACCGATCCAATGAACGCCGGTCAGATCGCCCTCCCACTCGATTCGCTCGTCGGACGGATCGCCGGAAACGTCAAAGAAATC
>JAJSAJ010001143.1 GCA_024274855.1 Planctomycetota bacterium
GCTCAGCTGAATGACGTCGCCGCGGCTGATCTTACCGGTGACGGGAAAGATGAAGTGATCATCGCTCGCCAGGATTACAAAGTCCAAGTACTCGACGCGGCAGGGAAGACCCTTTGGACACGCACGTTGGACTACTACCGGCGACCACCCTATGTGAACCTTGTGCGGACGGGAGATATTGACGGTGACGGCCGACCTGAAGTGATCGTGGGTGGTGAAAACTGGCGATTCTATGCCTTCAACGCTGCAGGGAAGGAGTTGTGGCATTACGAGAGCGTGCACCCGTCCCGTTCCGGCGCCGTTGCCGATCTGGACGGCGACGGGAAAGCCGAGGTGATTTGCGGAACGCATTATTACTGGGCGAGTGTGCTGAACTCGGACGGGACGGCGCGGTGGAAAGCTCGCCTGGGACCGATCTGTCACGATATTGCAACCGGCCATTTCGATCGCGATGGCACATTGGGTGTCGTACTCGGTGCCGGAGACGGCAAGGTCCACTATGTCGACGCGCGCGGCAAGTCGCGGATGGCGTATGCAACCGGTGACGACGTGAAGCAGGTTGCCACCGGAGATCTAGACGGCGATGGACTTGATGAAATCCTCGCCGGATCGCAGAACTATGATTTGTATTGCTTTGGCGCGGATGCGCGGCGCCGCTGGCGTCTGAGCCTTGGCTCGCCAGTGTCGGCATTGACAACGGTCCCCTGTGAACGGGGCGATTTGGTGATGGTCGGGACGAGCAGTGGGCGGTTGGCAACGGTTGATTCCAAGGGCACGATCCGGGCGGTGACCGAGCTGCAATCCGAAGTTCTTCAGCTGCTGGTCCGCCCCGATTCGGTAATCGTGGTGACCGCCGATGGCCGGCTGCGCAGTGTTGTTCCCTGACACGTCCAGTTCGCCAACGCACCTTCCGGTCGATGGGTTTGCAGCCCGTCGAAGAAACGGGTACGCACACGGCTTAAGTGTCGCCCGCCAGACTTTCGCCGAAACGGACGCGGCGCAGCTTGCCCTCAACGCGGATGTCAACATACCGCGGGTTGATCTGTTCAATCGCACCTTTCATAAGTCCGATCTGGAACGAGTCTCCCTGCCTCAGTTTAACGAGTTTACCATCGGTGCGGCTGGTCACCCAGACTTGCCACTGGCCATTGACCTCGACGATTCCGGACACAAATGCGAATTTCGCCTCGTCAAACGAGGGAGGTACCGGCTTCGGCTTTTCGGGTGGAGGCGGATCGGTCACGACCATCTTGATCGTCGTCGACGTTTTCCGGGGCGGCAGGCCATCGTCCGTAGCGTAGACAAGCACTTCGAACTCACCTTTGCGATCCGGTGTCCATTCGATTTTTCCGGACTGCGGATCGATCGAAAGCCCGGTCAGCTCGGTCTTCCCCAACTCATAAGTCACGCGATTATCTTCGGGGTCCCGAACTCGCGGCTTGATGGTCATGGGTTGGTTGATATACCCGCGTTCCGTGTCAGTCGACACAAACTCAGGCGGTTTGTTTGCGGGCGAATACGGGTTCCGGTTAACGATAACTTCTAGATACTTGTCGACATCGGACAGAGCCAGTCGATTTGCGGGTAGTTCCCCCAAGGTTCGATCTTTAGGTGCGTCGGTAAGTGCCAACGCGGTGATTGCGAATTTGAGTGCCAATCGATTGTTTTTCAGCGGTTTGGCCGACATCCGCTCGATACGGTGCAGGTAGTCGACCGAGTAGAAATCGTAGAGCAGGCGAACCATCTTTTGCAGATCCGCCTGGCAGACGAGGGAGAAGGAGAACTCGATATAATCGCTCCCAAATCTGCGTGCCGAGACGTACTTCACGTTTTCCGATTCAATTCCGCTCCGTTCTGCCCAATCGTGAAGCCATGCCCGATAACGCGAGCTGGCGAGGACAGGGTCGCTGGGAAGGGACCGTTGTTGGTAGACAGCGAGCGTACGGCGGGCTTTTTTCCCTTTAATCAGGATTAGCTTTTTCTTATTGACTGTTAGCTCCAATTGAGCGATTGTCTGATGTCGCTGTTCAAACAGGCCAAGCACTTTTCGGATGCCGAACGAGCCGACCAGCACCAGCAGTGCGACAGCGACCAAGGCGGCCAGGAGCCGTTCACGTGAAGTCATGGCGTGTGGCTCCCTCGTTCTTGGGACGTCACTTGGACCGGTTCGGCTTCCAGTTTCTCTTGGTCGACTGGGAGACTATCATCCGCAACGCGTTTCTTGCCCGAGTCACGGTCGGCCGACGGAGCATCCTCGGGCGTCGATGGCTGCGTGACACCCTCATCAATCGGTGGTCGGCCCATCGAGTGCCCAACTTTTTGGATATCAGGTGGAACGATGACCTTGGTGTTCAGCAACCAGGGATACTCCTTGTGCGATCTATCCACGATTCCTTGTGAACCGGCGACGACGTTATCTCCATAGCGCAAAGAATCTTCGAACTCTGAGATCATCGATGCCTCCCGGACGCGTCCCTTGAGTGTCATCACACCGCCTCGGGGCAAATGAACTCCGATGATCACTTCATCCAAAATCGCCTTATCAGCATCCGGGAGTCTGCGAGACGTTCGTCGGAGCTCATCCAACCACGTAATGTCGCCATCGGTGAAGACGTTGACCGCGTCGACTCTCTTGATCAACACCTGCTCGATCTGGACTTGTTTTTCAAGCCGGGCTGCCTCGGCTCCGAGTTCCGCGATTTGCGCATCGAGTCGGTGGAATCCGCCCCAAACCGTAAGCAGCGATCCGGCAACGACGAGTATTCCCACTGCCGCGATTAGAACGTTGCGTCGCAACTGACTCGGAGGTTCCGGGCGGCGTCGAGGATGTAGGAAGTCGACCGCGTGCTGCACCCCGCCCGCCTGGTCAACCAGCATGCCGAGTAGCGAGGCGAATCGTCCCGGGTGTTCGGGAGGCTGCCGTTTACATTCACGTGCCAGCCGCACCGCGTCGAGTGGATTAAAAAATGCAACATCCAACCGTAGTGATTCCCGAATCAGCCGTTCCAACTCGACGTAGTTCGCCTGGTCGCCGAAAACCACAATTCGCTCGATCTTGCGTCCGTCCAACTGATTCTGAGCGGCACCGATTGTCCTCCTCAGCTCGCCGAGCAACGCACGGAATTGGGGCCTTTCCGCCGTTCGCGATGGTAGCCGTACCGTTCGCATGAAGACAACATGTCCGTCGGTCATCACCGTCAGGTCGGCCTCGTCAGCCATCAAATCAACAGCCAGCGTGCAGGCTTGCAAGTCCGATCCGCCCTCCGAATTGCGCAGTAGCGACGCGGCCGCAAAAGGCCGAAGAACCAGACATTGCGGGCTCAACTTGCCTGCCTCGCAAACGTCCCGTACCTGCTGAACCACATCGGGCGAGATGGTCGCCGCCAAGACGCTGATCGCCTCGTCTGACTCCTCAAGTTCGACGAAATCGAGCGGCCATCGATCTTCGATATTCGTAAAGGCCTGCATGGCCTGGAAACGAACAAGGTCGGGACGTTCTTCGGGCGGAGCTGGCGGTAACGACAAAACCCGCAATTCGATACTCGATCGCCCCAACGCCACCAGCGCGTCACCACCGCTCACATTCCGTTGTTCCAACGCGGTCGCTAGAGCCGAAGCAATGACTTGACTCGCCGCTTCGTCCGAAACCTGATCGTCGTCGTGCCCTAATTCAATCGCAAACGCCTGCTCCAACAGAACATCGGCACCCCGAGCGTTGGCGACGGCAACACGAACCTCGCGTGCATCCCATTCAAGTGCTAGTATTCGAGCCATGCTGATGTCCTGTCCTGCAGATATCGATCATGCGTCATGGTCTAGCCAATCGCAACAACGACTTCCAAAACAATCGCCTCGTACCGGCCATGCACGGCAAGAGCGTAAATCGCACCAGCTGGACCGCTAGCCACCCGGTACGCCCCCCTGTCCCATCACGTCGGTAGAGTTCTGAAAGCCGAGCAGCTCCAAGGGATACCCACGTCCCAAGTGGCTGATATCCTTCCAGGATACTATGCGAGGGACCGATCCGGTAGCATCAAAAACGATCTCGGCCCGTGCGGAAACGCCACCATCCTCGTAATAACCGACAATTTGTGCGCGAAAGACATCCCCCCCGGCTGTGACAAGCGGCATCAGCTTCTTCATCTGGTCCAATGTCACAATCCCAGAGGTGAGCAACCACGTTTCGTGACGCGGGGCCGAGCCGTCAGTCGATTCGTCCGCCGCCGCCATTCGCTGGCTGATGATCTCGTCCGCCACTTCGTCTTCCACTCCCGGGATTCCTCGCAATATAGCTAGCGGTGCCAGATTGACATTGACGCGGCCGGGGATCACCGTCTCCGGGTTGATCGTCACATTGTCCATCAACACCGGCAAGTAGAGTCCCATTTCCGCCAACGAATCGCTGAAGACCGGTGCGATGGTAATCGGGTCTTCGCCATCGGAACCGGGGATTTGGACTTTCTTGCCGATAAGATCCAGTACCTGGGTCAACTTGGTCTTTCCTGACTTCGACGGATCCAGGTCGCCCATCGCGCCAACGTCTTCTCCTTTCTCGTCGCCGTCATAGGCTCCATACTGCCGGTAGGCAACGATAAACCTCGCCCAGTCCTCATTCAGTTGTTCCGCGAGACTGTCGTACAGCTGTTGCATATCATCCATGTTCAAGTCGATGCGCGGCGACCCATCAAGAGTCGTGTTTTTTTCAGCGCTCCAAAGGGTCAAATAACCAGACCAGCCGCGGTCCATTGAGCCGCCACTTATTTCACGACCGCCATTGAGTGGTTCAGCATCTTCCGTGTTCCCCGAGCTTGTCGTCGGTCCACTGGTCATGGTCGCGCCGGGCAACATCAGGTTGTAGCTCTCGTGTGGATCAACCATGCCATTACGATTCGTATCGACGCCGAACAGCAATTGGGGCGTGACTCCTCGGACGAGGAGCAGTTCTTCGACCGTGGCAAGTGGGCCGTTCTTCGGCATGTACGGGGGATCGATCATCATATAGTATTCCGACTCGGCCCCGTACTCGCGTGGCTCGTCATCCGAGTCGATCCAGTCCAATATGGCATCCGCCACATCCTCGGTCATTTGCGGCAACCCCATTAGAAGGTCGCGTGCCGCGCCCTCTTGCACCTTGTCGACAAGCAATAGCGAATTCAGATTCAACCGAGTCGACTCGTTCTCCAGACCATACCGCACGCCGCCCAAGTTTCCTTGCTCATCGATATTAGGCGAAAGTACCGAAAAGCTGGCTCGATCAACAAGTAATTGACTTTGGAGGAGCGGAATTGCCTGGAAGTAGAGTGGATTATCAAAGGCGCCTCCCGCCTCCTGCCGCCCTGCCTCGTCTTGCATCAGGTAGAATCGAACGGCATCAGCACCCGACTCGACCAAAACGCGAGCCTGTAACTGGCGTCCACTAATCCTCGCACCGCTGCGATAGGCCACCATCAGGGATGCGTAGGTGTAAGCGGCAAGTGTCAGCAGGGCAACCACAATCAGCACAATGAACAAAATCATGCCACGGCGTCGCCTACTGGTGCGTCGCCCCAGACGCAGACGCGTCTGATTTCCGCGCAGGGCAGGTGCCTCGGTAAAGAGCCAGCCAAGCCAATTTCGTGGTACACGCATTTCTTCGTCTCAGCAAAACGTCAATCAGTTCGTTCTTCAATCCATCTCACAACCCAAGCGATTCCAAACCGGCGCTGCCAACACCCTCCTCCGACTGCTCGATCGGGCGAGCTGTCGGCAACCGAACAATCAGCGACACAATCTGGTCCGGTCGCATTTCGTCGTTCCCGGTGTTCGCTTCTGGCCCCCGAATTCGTTGTTCCGAAGCGATCGACAACGTAATTCGAACGGCAACCGGTAACCCCCCGAGCTGATCCGAGTCCCATTGATCAGTCCACTCCGTTCCGTCAAAATACTGGAACTCCATAGCGGTGACTTCGGGTGCGATCACTGTGCCTAGTTCGTCCAACGAGCCGGACTGTAGCCCGTCCGCCGCGTACTGGGTCACGGCACGGTCGAGGACACGACGCACCAAACCCGTCGATTCGGATCCGGCAATTGCAGGCAAGCCGGTGCTGTCAAATCCGGTCGTGCCATGGGACAGACCGGCACCTCGGACGTAATAGGCCACGGTCTTTACGTCGCTCGGAATGTCCTGAATGGCAAACAGAGCATCCGGGGCAACCATCCGTTGGAACTCATCGACGCGTGGCAAACGGCTGACATCAACTTGCAACTCATATTGGTTGCCGTACAGTCCGGGGCTGGTCGGCAGACACGTCGAATCGGCGATATTTTCACACGAACTGGATAGCTCCTCGCCGTCGAGCCCCAATCCGGTTCCCAGGTCTCCGAGCCCGCTCAGGTCGCCGAGCTCACTCAGGTCTCCGAGGCCACTCA
>JAJSAJ010001144.1 GCA_024274855.1 Planctomycetota bacterium
AATTGCGTCAGACCCCAACGGCGCCAGCCGCTACCCACAAAGAGGCACTGAGAAGATAGAGGAACACTTATCGTAACCGTTCACGGCGAGAGTGCGTGGCGGTTTTCATTTGTCATTTGGCATTTGGCATTTGTCATTTGCAAGAGGGGTAGGATGTGACCAGCTCGCGGGGCGAACGTAGGCGATCGGTGACCACGCAACCGCGAGCGCCGGCAACCCCGGTGAAGAAGGCCGATTTTTCATTTTTCATTTTTCATTTGTAAGAGTATGGCACACGCTGCGCTGTCGCTCTCGATGATCAATGAGCGAAGCGGAAACCAACGTCACCACCTTCCACACCCGGGAGGGCGAAGCTCCTGCTGAGCCGTACCGTCAACCAGCGTCGACACTTTTCACCGGCTCGGCGGGAGCCTCGCCCTCCCGTCACCCAGCGAACAATCACTGCCCCCCATTCCCCTGTCCGCATCCCGCATTCCGCTCATCCGTGGCCTGTTCGTCCGACTATTGTATAATTACAATTGCGCAGTCCGCCGAAAACGGTGGCCCATATTACAGCACACGGAGCGACGAGTATGGCTGCGGCGACGACAAAGAACCTGGTGGTTGCTCAGAGTGGCGGCCCGAGTCCGGTGATCAACAACACGCTGCGCGGCGTGGTCGAGATGGCTCGCGAACTGCCGGCGATCGGGACCGTCTACGGCGCGCGGCACGGGATCGAGGGCGTATTGGCCGAGCAGCTGTTGGACCTGACCGCTCAGGACCCCGAGCAAATCTCGTTGCTCCGCTACACACCGGCGGCCGGGTCGGTCGGCACCTGCCGCTATAAGCTGAAATCGCAGCAGACCGAGGACTTCGAGCGTTGTATCGACGTGTTCAAAGCCCACAACGTCGGCTATTTTATCTATATCGGCGGCAACGACTCGATGGATACGGCCAACAAGATCGCTCAGTTGGCCCAAAGCAGCGGTTTGGACCTGGTCGGCATCGGCGGCCCGAAGACAATCGACAACGACGTGGGCGACAGCCAGTTCAAGCTGATCGATCACACGCCCGGGTACGGCTCGGCGGCCAAATACTGGATGCATATGGTCCAATACGCCAACCAGGAGAACGCGGGGTCCTGCCCGGCCGACCCGGTCCTGGTAATGCAAGCGATGGGCCGCAAGATCGGATTCATCCCGGCCGCCGCCCGACTGGCCGACCCCGACCGCCAGATGCCGCTACAGATCTACATGGCCGAACGGCCTTGCGGCATCCAGCAACTGGCCGACAACGTGAACGACCAGCTGCGACGCGACGGCCGCTGCCTGGTGGTGGTCAGCGAAGGGTTCGAAGTCGGCGATCTGGGCGACGCGAAGGACTCGTTCGATCACACGCATTTCGGCGCCAGCCAGATAACGGCCGCTCAGCTGGTAATCAACTACCTGAACAGCGTCGGGCTGCCGACCAAGGGGAAGGCCCGAGCGAACGTGCCGGGCACCGACCAACGCCACTCGATGGCCTACGCATCGACCGTGGACCTGGAAGAAGCGTACCGAGCGGGCCAGCAAGCCGCACTGCTGGCCGCCAATGGCGACACGGGCCAGATGGCGACGATCCTACGCCACCCGGGCCCCGTCTACAGCGTCTATTACGACAAAGTGCCGTTGGAGAAAGTTGCCAACAGCGAACGGACGTTCCCGGCCGATTGGATCGCACCCAGCGGGATCGATGTAACGGACGATTTCGTGCGGTACGCCAAGCCGCTGGTCGGGCCGGGAATGCTCGGCCTGCCGATGCTCGACGGCCGGCAGCGGATGGCTCAGCTGGCGCCGATCTACGCCACTCAGAAGCTGAGCCCGTACACGCCCGAAGCGGAC
>JAJSAJ010001145.1 GCA_024274855.1 Planctomycetota bacterium
CAAACAACAAGGGATCAACCTGTTAACGACCGAAACCGGAGCTGGCCAGTGGGGCAGCGCTTTGTCGTTCGCGTGCAAGCAATTCGACCTGAAGTGCCAAGTGTTCATGGTCAAAGTCAGCTACGAACAGAAGCCGTATCGCCGCTCGATGATGCATGTCTGGGGCGGCAGCGTTACGCCAAGCCCTTCGCCGGATACCGAGGCAGGACGCCAGATCCTTAAGGCCGATCCCGATTCACCCGGTAGCCTGGGGATTGCAATTAGCGAAGCGGTTGAAGCGGCTGTGAAACGAGATGACACCAAATACACACTCGGCAGCGTGCTGAATCATGTGATGTTGCACCAGTCGATTATCGGGCTGGAGGCGGAGCGGCAATTCGAAGAGTTTGGCGACTTTCCAAATGTAGTGATCGGATGTTGCGGCGGCGGCAGCAACTTTGCCGGATTGAGCTTTCCCTTCGTTCGGCACAAGTTGCAAGGCAAGGAGATTCGTTTTGTCGGCGTCGAACCTTGCTCCTGCCCGACGATGAGTCGCGGTCAGTATAGATACGACTTTGGTGACACCACCATGTTGACGCCGCTGATCAAGATGTTCACACTCGGCCATAGCTTTGTTCCACCCGGTATTCACGCCGGAGGCCTACGGTATCATGGGATGGCGCCGATGGTCAGCTTCGGCGTCGAGCTGGGGTTGATCGAAGCCGAGGCATTTCATCAGCTCGAATGCTTCGAAGCGGCTCAGTTGTTCGCCAGCACGGAAGGCATCATTCCGGCGCCGGAAACATCCCACGCAATTCGAGCGGCTGTGAACGAAGCCATCCGATGCCGTGAGGAGGGCAAGGAAGAGTGCATCGTCTTCAGCCTCAGCGGGCATGGACTTTGTGACCTGGGGGCGTACGATCGCTACTTTGCCGGCGAGTTACACGACTACGAGTATCCGCAGGAAAAAATCGCCGCGGCGATCAGCGAGCTGCCTCAACTCGATTGAGCGGAAATCACCCGGGTTCTGGTGTGCCGGCGCTCGCGTTATGTCGTGACCGATTGTTTAGGTCCGTCGCGCGAGCTTGTCACCCTACACGGGCTGCGGTCCGTGCCGCCGTTCTCGAGCAGACAGCCCGAACGCTTTTCGCCTCAGAACGTGATGATCATGTCGACGGCCATCAGCAGCTGATCGTCTTTGGTGCCGTCATCAAAGGGCAGCATTCCGTTCGGGCCGGCCAATCCGCTGTACCAATCCCAGCGGAGCTCGGGACGAACAACGACGTTCGGATGGGGATGCCAGTTTAGACCGGCGGTCATTTCGTAGAAATTGCCCGCGAAGCCACGACCAGACCACGCCCGCACACCGGGAATGTTGCCGGGCCCGGCGATGCGGACACCGTCATCGTCACGGAACCACTCGCAACGCAATACGCCGGTCCAGCGGGGATTGAACGTGGAGAGGAAGTATTGGTTCAGTCCGTACCACTCCGCATTTTGGCCCGCGGGTGTCGCGTTGTTTTCACGACCCAGGTTCTGCACCAGCACGTACTTGAACGAATCGGTCAGTTTCAACTGAGCGACAAAGCTGGAAATAAAGCGATCTTGCATTGCGGCCGGGTCCTGGGCGCCGGTTGAAAGCGCATAGGCAAGTGAAACCCGGTTGTTGCGGCTACGGTATTTTACACCACCCATGAAGTCAAGCGTGTCGTTGTTGTCTTCAAATTGTTGCCAACCACGATGGAATCCCGCTTGGACAGAGAGGCTCTTGGTCAGCTTGTAGTCGGCCAGAGCACCGGTGACGAGCTGGGGCACGGAATATCCGTAACTGTACGAATGCGAAAAGAGCGGGTTCAACGGAGCCGGAATCGTCTCGTAGTCCAATATGGCCGCGAAATGGCCAAGCTTTACCGACAATTTGTTGTACGCCACCTCCATATACATCTGTGGGATGACCGTACCGTTGGTCTGTCGATCGAACCCGTTGATGCGATTCTCGAGCCCGTTGTTGATGCCGAATCGCCAGTCGGTTCCGTACATGATATCGATGTGACCGCCGAGTGCCCAGCCAGAACCACCATTGTCCGCGGACTTGTCGATGAACATCCACAGCTGATTCATTTGGTATTCGCGATCCAAGTCATTGGTCGCTACTGGTCCGTTGAATGTATCGTTTGGGTGATCGCGGTTGAAGGTGATTCCTTGTTGAATCCAGCCGCCGATTTTGATTTTGTGCCGTTGCAGGCAACAGGGTTGAGGCAGGGTCCACGGCTGATTGGCTTGGCAGTCCTGGCATGTTCGTACGCATGTGTCGCTGAAAAGGGCGCAATCGCGACAGGGGCGGCCACACGTAGCACAGCAGTCAGTCAGTTCGGCGCTGCCGTATTGCGTAGAGACTGTTGGGGCGTCGTCATCCGTGGCCGTCTCGGAAGGACTCGGAGCAGTTTGCGTGGTCGGTTGATCGGAAAAAAGCCGTTCGGCCCGGCCGTCCGAGACCATTAGAAACTGGATCGTAATTGCGAGGGTAAGCGCATGGTAGGTACGCATTGTGTGCTTTCCTTCGGGATCGGGTGGGTGAGGGTGCGGTGTGTTGCCGGAGCAGCTACGGCCAAATGCTCGTGCCGGGCGCGGCTTCGCTCCATAGATCCTGGTCGGTCTAAGCCGACTGTGCCGTCTATACTATCTGGGACGAAAAAATGCATTCTGCCACGGGCGTACTCGAATCATGATAAGATGTGGCGATTGGGGAAGAAGCTCCGCCTCCAAGCAACCCGACCAACCGTGTGGAACCGTGGGGCGGCCAAATGATGGGGCGTATCTGAACGCTCGTCAGCCAGCTCCAAAGATCCTGTGCAGGGAACGTTTTCTGTAGTCGTTCACGGGGTTTTCGTCTGCCATCGCGTTAGCACCGGGGTTTTCCCCGATTTCCCACACGCCCGATTTATCGAAGCCGTTCACGCCGCTGGGGTCTGACGCAATTTTCGGCGGAGAAAGCGTTTCTTTACGCGAACCCATTTTGTCGCCGAAAATGGGTCTGACCCCTTGGAAGCGAATACTCATTTATCATCGAGAGAGGCAGCGCCGCGGGGTCATACTCTTTCCAGTGCCAAACAAAAAATGTAACTGTTTAGCCGTCTGCAGTTGGATTTGCATTTCGCTGCTGTTTTTTCGGCTGATCGACCCCAACGGCCTTGTGCCGTTGGTGAGCGAGTCTATTGAGCTAAGGCCGGCATGTCATGCCGACGGCCGCTCCCTCCCC
>JAJSAJ010000161.1 GCA_024274855.1 Planctomycetota bacterium
CCTCGATTTCGTCGGGTTCCAAGCTGGAGACCGACTGGTATTCACGATCGACGTTGACGAAGTGGAGTATTGGGACTCCAGCGAAACCGACTTCCAGTTGATCAATGACGGATTCGACCCGATCACGTCCGGTGTCGAGTTCCAGGGCTCACAACTGACGGCCGAATTCGCCGCGCCCAATTATTTCGACGCGAACGGTTCCGGCCTCTTTTGGAATCGCTATGACGGCGAGTTGGCGGCCAGCCGCTTGACGCTGCCGGCGGATAATACTGGAGGGTTGCGTGACCGTTCAACAGGCGCTTTCCTAAACGCCCAGCAGGAAGTCAACCCAGTCGAAATCAGTGGATATGTCTACGTTGACTACGATAATGACGGAGTTCGCGATGCCGGCGAAACGGGGATCGGTGGCGTCCCGGTTCATGTGATCCCAGTAGACACGATCGAGCCCCAACAGGTGCGTATTGTCAACACGGACGCCGACGGTTTTTACGAGGCGACCGGTTTGATGCCAGGCAGTTACCGAGTCGTGGAAGCAGCACAACCGAGCGACTATCTGGACGGCCTGGACGCAGCGGGAACCGTCAACGGAGTCCCCACGGGACAGGCCATGAATCCCGGCGACCAAATCGAGGACATCGTTCTGGCGGGTGGAACACAAGGTATCGAATACAACTTTGGTGAGATCGAACCCACGTCGATCGAAGGTAACGTACACCTTTCCGACGCGGATGGAAACTGTTGGCACTATTACGGAACGACAACGCCGCTGCCGGACGTTAAGGTCCAGTTACTCGACACCCAGGGCAGCGTGATCGGCGAAACGCGAACGGATGCGAAGGGACATTACCGTTTCGATAACCTCCCACCGGGAACCTATTCTGTTCTGGAATGGACACCACCCGGCCTGATTGACGCGGGCGCTCAGGCGGGTCGCGTCGGGACCGAGATACGAGGGCAGGTTGTCGACGAGAACACAATTCTCGGGGTGCAACTGCTGCCCGGCGATCATGGTCGACAGTACGATTTTTGCGAGCACCTTCCTGCGTCGGTCTCGGGATATGTCTATCACGACAGTGACAATGACGGAGTACGCGACCTCTCCGAGACACCGATTCCCGATACGCTTGTCACGTTGGTCGACCAAGATGGAAGCCACGTCGGTTCGACCACCACCGATTCCAATGGGCACTATCTCTTTACCGGTCTATCCGCCGGGACCTACACGCTGCTTGAAACCCAACCAACCAACTGGCTTGACGGCAAGGAGAGTGTCGGACAAGTTGATGGCTCGACCATGGGACAACGGGCCGCAAACGACACGCTCGGCGACGTGACATTGCGGTGGGGTTCCGAGGGAGTCGAATACAACTTCGGCGAATTATTGCCGGGCAGTATTGCCGGCCGCGTGCATGTCGACCTGGATCACGACGGCATCAAGGATCCCAATGAACGGCCGCTTCACGACGTGACGATTGAATTGCTCGACGCGAATGGCCAGCTGCAGGCAACAACACAAACCGATCAGGATGGACGATATCGTTTCGATGATCTGGAGCCTGGCCAATACCGCGTCCACGAACTGCAGCCGGAGGGCTATTTCCAAGGATCGCATCACGCAGGTTCCAACGGCGGTGATGATTCGGTCGTCGACCTGGTGACCGCAATCCCAATCGGCTCGGGACAGGATCTGGTCAATTATGATTTTTGGGAAATTCCTCCGGGCTCGATCGCCGGAATCGTCTATGTCGATCCGAACCAGGACGAAACCTGGCAGTCGAGCGAACGGCTGTTGACCGGCGTCGAAATCCAGTTGCTCGACCCGTCTGGAAAGGTGGTTGCCACCGCAACAACCGATGAAAACGGCCACTATGAATTCGGCAACTTGTGTCCCGGTCAATACGGGGTGCGTGAATTGCAACCCGCGGACTATCTGCACGGAGGCCAACAGGCCGGCTCGAACGGGGGTGACGACTCGGCCCGCGACCTGATCACATCGGTCGCCATCGGTGCCGGTCAGAACCTGGTTGAATACGATTTCTCCGAGCTGACGCCGGGATCGATCTCCGGGTATGTATTTCAAGACGGAGAAACCATTTGGACCGTGGATGGCGAACCTCCAGTGAACCTCCAGGCGGTTCGCGACGGTCGTCGAACGTCCGACGACCATCCGATCGGGCAGGTGGTTCTGGAACTCCGAAATGGCCTTACGGGTGAACCAATCATGGCCGACCAGGCTTTGGCAGGCACTTATCCCAGTGGACCGATTCGGACGGTGACCGACGCGAGTGGCTATTACCAATTCGCCGGCTTGGCGCGAGGGAATTACGCCATCTATGAAGTTCAACCGGCCAACTACTTTGATGGCATCGATTCGCCCGGTTCGACCAGCGGTCTTGCGTTCAATGTGGGGCAACCTGTAAACCAGACGATACTACAAACCCTATCCAAGGACCCCCACAACGACGCGATTGTTCGCATTCCGCTGGCTGTCGGCCAGCATTCGATGGAGAACAACTTCAGCGAGGTCCGTGTCAGTCGTATTACGATTCCGCCCCCTCCAACTCCACCGGTCCCTCCGCCCCCGTTGCCGCCCCCGATGGTCATTCCACCTCCCATGCCCATTCGGCAAACCCGTCCCGGCCAACCGACACTGCCGACTCCAATACCGACATACGGCACATCGTCGGGCCTGAAGATGACATGGCACTTGAGCATCATTGACGGCGGGTTGCCTCGCACGGTCGACCAGGATCCGCAGCCTCCGAGTTCCTGGTTTACCGTAGCCCACCTGAATCACACACAATGGGTCTCCGTTTCGCTTGACGAAGGTCAGTGGGTGCTACCGGCGACCGACGTCCAGGCGACGGCCGTCCCGCGTCAAGAGGTGACATTTGGTTTTCCAGGCGCCATCCCGATCAGCGGCGACTTCAATGGGGATGGAATTTCGGAAATCGGCCTTTTCTACCAAGGTCAGTGGTTCGTCGATTTGAATGGCAACGGCCGGTGGGACGAAGAAGACCTTTGGGCACGACTCGGTGGCGAGACCGATCTGCCGGTCGTTGGCGACTGGGATGGGGACGGCAAAGACGACATCGGCATCTTTGGGCCGGAATGGCACGGCGATCGCCGCGCCATCAAGGCGGAGCCGGGCCTGCCTGACCCGGAAAATGTCCCCAAGGAAGCGCCGAAAAACCTCCCGCCACAGCCGGCCGAAGCAACCGACGGCCATCGTGTCCTGCAACGAAGCTCGGATGGCCATCCCCGACTCGACCTGATCGACCACGTCTTCGAGTTCGGTGTCGCCGAAGACATCCCCGTCTCGGGTGATTTCAATGGCGATGGCATCAGCACAATCGGCGTATTTCGCGGCGGCACCTGGTATCTCGACATGGACGGCGATGGGCAGTTCACCGAACGGGATACGATTGTCCACTTTGGTGCACGGGATGACATCCCAGTCGTCGGCGATTTCAATGGCGACGGCACGGATAACGTCGGCATTTATCGATTCGGGACATGGCATCTGGACACGGATGGCAACCGCCATCTCGATGCACATGATCGAGTCTTTCAGCGGGGCGGCGCGGACGACACGCCCGTCGTCGGCGATTGGGACGGCGACGGAATAGATGAGCCCGGATTGTATCGGGACGCAAGCTGATCGCTAGTCGGGCTGTTACTTGTGATGACGTTCGCCGGGAGCAGATCCGACTGGCTTTCGTCGCGTTGTCACATCAGGTTCCCTGCAGGGATCGAATTTCGGATTCCAGACTTGCAATATCCGATTCGAGTTGTTCCACTTCGCCAGGCTCGTCATTCTGTCGCTTGGCGCCGGACAGTTGCTGACGTTTCTTCTGAATTCGCTGGCGAAGGACCTCGATCTTCTTCTTGATTTTTTTGTCCACGGTATTCGCGGGCCTCCTGGTTTTCTGGTCGCTGGAACCGTTGGGAACGGCGTGAGCCGCCAAGAACGACCGTCTCATTGTACACCAGGCGGCTGGCATCGTCCTGGCCTTCCTAGACAACGGCACATTCGAGACCGAGACTCTCCGCGATTCTTTCGATTGTTCCGGCCCGGTGGCCCACGCCCAACGCAAAGTGATGCGTCGGCCCTTCGGCCACCCAGCGTTTCAAGAAGGTACGCACGTCCGGCTGGAAGTAGCCTCGCGTGTTCGTGTTACCCGTGGGCGGAATCGGGCCGTGCACCGACTCTCCTTCGGCCACGACAAACTTGAACCGCCCGTCGTACGTGATGCCGATACTGAGCATTGTGATCGGCCCCTCCTTGATCTTGAATTCGACGCTGGCGCCGGAGCCTGGTTTGCCATGGTACTTGAGCAGGCTGCGCAGCACGGGGCGTCCTTCGGCAATGTTGATGTGATGCGGCCCGTCGTGGCCGACCAGCACGAATCCTTCACGGAAATCGATCGGGTGGAACTCGGCGAAACTGCCTCCCATGTCGAGCCGATCCATGATCAGCATGGCGATGCACGTCTTCAGGTCCGATTCGCCGCACATCGGGAACCCGGCCGCGGTGAGCAACGAGTTGCCCACGATCAGGTTGGTCACAAGCCGGCGCATCGGACTGTCGGGCTCCGCCTCGTAGTAGTAGGCCAGCCCGTCGAGTGCTTTCTCGTCAATGAACCTGTCCAGGGCAACCGCCACGCGGGCCGCCGTATGGAGGTCCTCGTCGGTCAGTTTGCGCGTGATCGGATCCGACTTGGGATCGGGCGTATCGAACATCTCCAGAATTTGGCCTTCCTTGGCGGTGATGGCCTCCTCGGGAACGGTTCGCTGCAGACGCAATAGGTCTTCGGGCTCGGTTTGCACGATATGGCAGCCAAAGGCCGCGGTCAGGCCAGTCGGGTCGCAGTGCATGTCGAGCATCGACTCGAGCACATGGCCGAAGTGCCCGATGCGTGCCCGGTGCAGATCGTGCAGGACCTTGGCAATGTCGCACCACTCGGCCAATTCAGCGTCGGCGACCGGGTCGTCGTCGAGCGTGCCCAGAATCACCGGCGGTGGCCTTTTACCCATACGGATCGCCACGCCAGTGAACTCAGGCACCGAACAGAAATCGTCGTTGCAAAGCTGCATATAGGTCGAGGCCCGCGAATAATCCAAAGCCGCCAGCGGCTGCAACGCCACCAGCACAATCGGTACATCCAGATCGCGTACCAGCACGCCGAAAGTGGAACTGGTGGCGTAGGTCAGCATGTCGCAGAAGATCAGGTCCAGATCAGCGGCTTTGAGTCTGGGCAGCAGAGCGTAGGCTCCCTCGGCATTGTCGATCAGCCCGAAATTGGTCACATCGACGTCGCATGACTGAACCTTGCCGACCAGCACGTCGAGCTTTCGGTGCAGCTCGTCCAGCAGACCATCGAACTGCGGCCAGTAATTGTAGTGACCGACACCAAAGATGCCGACATTTGCCGTGCGGGGTTTTCGTCTTGGTACGTGCATGCTTTTTCTCATGATTTGGCGGCCGATTGCGTCTTCGGCGGGACACCGAAAACCAGGCCTCGCAGTTGATAACTGGCCGGTGACGGAAAGAATCGGCTCGGAACGCCCCCCACAATCATAGTTGGGAAACAGGTGAGCGCTCCATACCACCAGTGCGGGATGTCAGTCAAAGTGAACACCAGTAGCAAGCTGAAGGCCGTGGCAAACAACGACACGCACCGTTCGTCATGCTGGAAAGCCCAACACGCTCCAACAATCTTGACGGCCATGCTCGCCCGAAACAATACGCTTGCCGCAAAAAACGAGAACAACTTGGCTGCCACGTCGCAAAGGGGCAAGGGGGCCTTGATCACAAGATGGTCCGGGTAGGTCCCGCTTGCCGAGCGGGACTTGGGATAATCCAAGATGCGGCAAGATGTCTGGAACTGCAGACGGGGACCTGTTTGCCTGCTGCTGGACCAGCTTACGATCAAGGTCGGGCAAGGGGTTGCCGAAGAAGGGCTCTACGGCGACGCTACCGACTGGCACGCACGGCGGTAGAATGGGATACCACTGAAAGATTATCATCGTCGAGATGAGTATAAGCCATGATTTGTAGAATCAACCAGTTCGTGATGCTGATCGCGGTTGTGCTGACAGGGAGCGAGACTGGTCGGCGCGAAACACTCACGATGGGGACCGACCGGGCCCACGCGGCACGTGACGTTCGGCAGGTCGGCCCCTTGGACAAATGGAAAGAACATAGAGAGGATGGCAAGGGCATCATCCTGGGTTATGCAAGTCCCCATCTAGCCTATCCAGGAGCTTCATGTTGACAAATTAGTCTACAATTCTGTATACTTACGTGTGTAATCAAAGAGGAGATGCCCATGAGCAGCACTACCGTTCGCGTCAGCGCACCCACCCACCAGATGCTTCGGGAACTTGCCGAGCAACTGGGCGAGTCCATGCAAGGAATCCTGGATCAGGCGATCGAGGACTACCGCCGGAAACGCCTCCTGGAGCAGGCCAATGCCGGCTACGCCGTGTTACGCGGTGACGCCGAGGCCTGGAAAGAGGAGATGGCAGAACGTGCCGATTGGGAGACCACCCTGCCTGATGGATTGGACGAGGCATGATGACGCAATTCCCTTCGCGCGGCGAAATCTGGATGGTCAACCTGAACCCCACTCGAGGGCACGAGCAGGCGGGTGTCCGGCCCGCACTGGTCGTGTCGGTCGACACGTTCAACCATGGTCCAGCTGGACTGGTCATCGTGCTGCCGGTGACATCCCGCGCCAAGGGAATACCTCTCCATGTGCCGGTCGATCCGCCGGAGGCCGGCCTCAGCCTGAAGAGCTTCATCAAAACGGAAGACGTACGTTCCGTGGCCGTGGAACGTCTCACGCGCCGACTCGGTCAGGTGACCGATGCCACGATGGCCCAGGCCGAAGACCGCCTGCGCATTCTGTTGGACCTTTGAATGCTGTGCCACTATCGCATCGTCGATTTCGCCAAGATTTCACGAGTGTGGCACATGAGTATTACGGGCGCGTCAGCACGGCGTGCTGGGGCCACTGGAGTTGATCGCCGGGTTGGAGCAGCATGACGCGGACCATGTCACCGACCTGGAACCCCTCGACGGATTCCACTTCAGCCGTGCGGCTGGTGCTGCCGCCCTGCCCGGGAACCAGCCGCCGAATGTGTGTCGTCGTCCGAGAATCGCCGTCTCGGACCAGCAACCGGCCATTGTATGCACCCGTATTCGGGTGATAGCCCAACTCGCTCGGGTAGGTGAAACGGAGCGTATGATCGTCCGGAATCGTTTCGATGACCAAATGCCCGATCGAAAGCATCTCCTCGTCGAAACATAGGACCGTGCCTTTCGAGCAGGAGACCGCCGCTGGAGCCGGGATGGCGTGATTGCGTACGTAGGGCAACGGCGTGCCGGCCGCGCTGCCGGCCAACAGAGTGGTTCCTGGCGGCGGTAGTCTTGTATCGGCGGGCGTCTTCAAGGCGTATCGACCCCCAGAATCCTCGCAGGCTTCGAGCGACCAGGTGATCACGGGCGTTGGGCACGTGAGCTCCACGGCCCCGCAAGTCAGTCGCGTGCCGCGAACAAGCTGCATGCGAACAAGCTGGCCTTGCTTGTCGCGCCGCACCCACCCATAGCGACCACGGAGTGTCACCCCGCCGGCCCGAATCTGGCCGTCATCGGAATCCGTTGACAGGATCACGTCCTCCATTCCGTTGCAAAGTTGAATGCACACCGCCACGCCTTCGTTTTGACCGGAGTCCAGTCGTTGGGCTGACCGCACTGTAAAGTTATCCGAACGGGCCACTTGAACGAGA
>JAJSAJ010001146.1 GCA_024274855.1 Planctomycetota bacterium
AGGAAGAGGTCCTCGAGGCTGGCGTACAGTCCGTTGTTGCGAAAAACAGCAACTCCTGGGCATTCACGACATGCGGTTCTGGTGAGGTGTCGGCCGAAACGCATAGCAAATGACGGCATTGGCGCCGGGTTCCCACAGGCAGGAGGTTACCGATGTAGGGCCGGAGGCGGTGAGCTGCAGCACTGCCAGGATGGCGCTCGCGGTAGTGCCGTGCACCCTGTGTGTGTGGGAGGGGGGGGGGGCGACTGACAAACAGTGCCCACGTTCCATGCCCAGCCATGCCAAAATCGCGAGCGGGGCTGAGCAGTTTATCAACGGGCTCGTTTGGCCACACGGACAGGTTGAAACGAAGCCTCATTCAGTACTTCAAACCCGGAGTCAATCTGACGGAAAAGAGTGTCGCGTCAAGAAAAAGAAACCGAGAAGTACCGGGTGTCAGTGACACCCGCAAACACGGTTTTCGGGGGCTAAGTGGGGTGTTCTTGCATGGCCCGTGATGAGATGCAACCACTTAGAACACCAGCATTTACAGCATAAACGGCAAGTTGACAAACAGAGCCAATCTCGCATTAAGAGTCAGATGCTCTGCCAGTTGAGCTAGGGGGGCTAAGCGATTAATTTGTTGCGAATTCAACGGATCTAGGCGATGCCGTGATCGATTACACCAGCAACTCCGGCACGCTTGCTGCCCGTTTCCACGGACCACCAAACCGTTCGTGGCCGAACGAAGCAACCCACGTGGACCGATAGGTTACCAAAAAAACACGGCCAAACAACCCCGGCAAACTCTAGGTTGGTTTTCCGCCAGTAACACTGCCCATTGACCTTGGGCACAATCTGGAAAGACTTTCTACAGCTCCTTGTCCACCGCACGCACAGCGACGTTGGCCGGTTTCAGATCACGGTGGATAATACCCTTACCGTGAGCGTGTTGCATGGCCAGTGCCAAAGTCCGCACAAGCTGAGCCGCTTCACCCGATGGCATTGGGGCATCCGTTTGGCAATCGGCGAGATTTCGCCCCTCAATGTACTCCATCACCAAGCATGGACAGCCGCCTTCGATTCTGAGGTCGAAAATTTGCGCAATATTCGGATGCGATAGCAAAGCCAGCGTACGCCCTTCCTCGATGAGTGCCTGCCGCGATCGTTCACTCAGCGCATTCTTGCTAACCTTAATAACAACCTGACGATTCAGTTGTGCGTGATCAGCGCGATAAATGATCCCCTGTCCATGAACCGCGATGACATTCAAAATGCGGTAGTCGCCAATGTGCTGCGGTTGAACTTCGGTATCTCGGCGTGTCGTCCGCGCTAGAGTCGAATCAATCGACTTCGACATCTTCTCCGTGTTCGGCCGCGCAAGACCCGACGAGACAGAGCCACTCGAAACGTTGGCCGCTTGACGCCGTTTGAATTCCGCCTCGAGTAACTCGCAAAGTTGCCGGCGCTGGTCTTCCGGCAAATCATCTCCCAGGGAATCCCACTTCGAAGGCCCTGTTCGAAGACCTTCACAAAACAACGACTCAAGACGCTTATTGTTCGACATGGCACAAACCACCCAAAAACCCGAAGAGGTCCTGACCGTTGAGAGCAAACCCGTCAGACCTTCGCCACCCGCCACGGCTCCCAGACCTGTTTCACAAGCGGACAGCACCACAAGGTCCACACCCTGCAGAGACGCTGCTTCGATTTCCGATGCACGCAGAATGCCGTCACGTGGATCGCCTGGGTCCGACGAGGCCTTGTTTGCACCGGCCAGCACGAGGCCGGACAATAGCCCCGGCATCCATGTGTTAATAAGTGGATCCGGACCATGTGTTTGCGACGCTATCGCGTCGTGTTTGATATTTACCTGATCAATTGACTTCACACTGCCATCTTCGAAATAGCCGTGGGTGATCAAGTGCAGTGTGCCAACGTGCGAGGCAGCCTCCAGAAAAGACGCCTCGGTCGCCTGTTTGCCGGACAGCGTTGTGACCGGTACGTCCGAACCGAAGTATTTCAGGTAGATCGACCGGACCGTATCCAGCTCGTCGCGGAACCCGGGCAACGACGCCCATTGTCGCAACTTGCCCCCACGGGAACGGGCCAACCGACTCTGTTCACTCACCAGGGCCAGACGCTGGGACGTTTCAGAAACAGAGCTCGGAGGCCCTGGCTTCGCATTGTAATCGACATCCCCCAACACCAGCAGGCCCGTGTTCCTTGGCCTTGCTGCATCGTCTTCGGATAATGTCCGCAGCAGATTGGTCATCGGCATACTGGCGATGCGATAGTCTTCGATCAAGTAACTGCCGTTTTTCTTTCCGGGTAAGGCCGCAAAGGGCAAAGTCCCCAAAGCCGTGTCGGGCGAGATAATGACTGTATCGATTCCGGTCAGATGTTTCTCGATCGGCAGCCAGAGTTCGTTGTGGAGTTGTTGTCCGGCCTGCATGGCAATCTTCAGCGCGTCCAGGTTCCGGTTGCCAACCAGCGGACGTCGCAAGGCCATAACAAGATCCGCCAAAGATGTCGCAGAACCCAGCGGGACCATCACGGTTTTTGCATCGCGGCGCACGACAAACGCAACATAGCGTCGCTCGGATATCGTTGTTCCCTTCTTTTCCGTGTCTGGTCGCAAGTGCTCATATTCCAGAAAATCGACCAGTGCCGTTCCCTGAGGCAACGCCGCTGCACGGCGGCAGATGTCAACGGCTGCTGAATTTGACGGAAGTCCTCGCTTTCAGCCGCAATTTGCTGTTCGAGGTCTTCACGCTGCTGCGCGAGCTTGGCAAAGCGCTGTCCCCAAAGCTTCCGCTTATGCTTGTATGTGGTGTGGACCGTTTTCGCCGAGGAGACAGGTGGCGGAACAGGCATGTGACGCGAGGCTGCGGACAATTGGCTCCTGCTGCCTAGAACTCAGTGTGGCTGCAGGCGGAGTACTCGATACCGCCAGCCGAGAGATTCTCACCGACATCGCGGTCGCGCCCTGAACCCGACAACCAGCAACCGCAGTCGACCGGTTGCCGATAAAGCCAACCAGTACGGGCCTGCCATCCGCAAACACCCGAACCAACCCGCAGCGATATGCAACAGCCCAACGGTGGATGTCCAAATCCTTTAGCTGTATCCGACGTAACATCTTCCTAACGTGCTCTTTCTCATTTTCGCCAACGTCGATCAGGGCGACAGTCGTCGTGTGCCGATCGTCATTGGATGTCGATTGCAAAACCACAATGCAGTCGGTGGTGTCGTCGAACAAGAACCATACTCGAACGCCGGAACGAGTCTGCTTCGCAGTCATTTCCAGCAGGTCCACATCCAGCTCGATCTCTGCCCAGGCACCACCACTGATTGCACACTGAATCGACGCTTGCCGTCCGAGCGTCAATGTACCTTTCTCCCAGGAAACATCACCCTGGATAGTGTAGTCACCTCGAATGTCTTTGCTAAAGTCATCACTGAAACCAAGGTGCAGGCTGGGAGCCTGATTTCCGGCGTCTGGATTGCCTTTCGGCTCGGACTCCTGGGCACAAAGGGGTGCCTTCAGGGTCGCCAGCAGCAAGAACATAACCGTTAGACAAAAGGGGTTGGTCATGGTGCCCGCAATCCGATTCGGTTGAAACGCAAACGGCTCGTTTTCACGTTAACAGCACACACCCGGTGGGATGGGGCGGCAATCTGTTTTCCACATCATTTGACGGAACTTACATTGTGACACGCGCGTCATGCGACCATGCCTGAGATTGGATGTGAGGTTTCGATGTGTCGGCGTTCGCGAACCGACCGACAGTCCGCGCAACTCGGATCCTGGCGAGCTTAACACGCCCACACCTGGTTGCAGTCAAAGGAACAAGTACACTCGTCCTTCACATGCTGCAAAAACAGCTTCGGCTCTCGACACACTTGCGACACATGACCTACTTCGCCTACTTCTCTTTGATCGGCATTGTGATGACCAGTCCGGCCGCTCGATCCTCCGTGCTCGTCCGGTTCGGCAGATGACATTTGAGGCATTCAGACGCCAATGTAATGGCGCCCACATGCCGATAGACGCCATCGGAAACTTGTTCGTACTCGCTCTTGCCCGAGGCGATGGCGGCAGCCGCTTTTTTTTCGAAGTCATTGCGAGGCTTGTGGTCAACATCCATTGCCTGAGCATTAATAACGACCCAATGAAGATCGACGTTGCAACGCCGCTTCAATTCGCGAAACACGCGTTTCATGGTCCGCGAGGGGATGGTCAAATGCTCGTCCTCGCGAAAGTACTCGCGATGCACAATCTGTAACGTGGCGTGAATGGTCTCCTGCAGCAACCTGGCTCGGCCGCGAGCCTCCTGAACACTGCCGGGAGGCGTACATTCAGCCTCGACAACAGTAGCGTCGCTGCCAGAAGCGTTCGTTTGGTCCGATGCATTCAGATGGCCAAGACCGATCGACAACAACAGTGCGGCGGTCACCATCGTCGTCGCCAAGATCAGGATTTGTTGTCTTCGCATTCTAGTCACACTACCCTTCGGATGCGGGCCAAAAGGAACTGGGGGCCATGCCATTCGGGTCAGACCCATTTCCGGCGACAAAATGCGTTCGCGTAAAGAAACGCTGTCTCCGCCGAAAATTGCGTCACACCCCAGCGGCGTGAACGGCCCAATTCAGACAAACTCCAGAAGACGCTCGTTGAAAATATCACCTACCCGACACCAAACAACGAGTGTTCAGTATACCAACACGCATTGGCGTTGTGTAACCGTTCACGGAATGTAGGCCGCCGGCTCGCTTCCAAGGGGTCAGACCCATTTTCGGCGACAAAATGTGTTCGCGTAAAGAAACGCTGTCTCCGCCGAAAATTGCGTCAGACCCCAGCGGCGTGAACGGCGACGGCGTTGTCCCCCAACGCATGTGGACCAGTAGCGCGAACAGCCGACACCAGCACCGCTCGCCTTAGGTACCACATACGTTCCATGGAGTCGCAAGAGAGCCAAGCGACATGGCGTAAAACGATCTCTGGACCGAATCCTGTAACAATACTCGACGTAACGCCGAGGTCGATCCACCTTGGACAAAACGCAGACTCTTCTTTAGTCTCTGGGGTGAACACATAACTACTGGTTGACTTCGCGTTTTTGCGCGAGCTTCCTTTCCCGCTGGAGTGAACCGTTAATGAAATCGAATCAGACACTGCGCATCGGCGTCGCATTTCTTGCCACAATTGCCCTCGTTATCGTTTGTTCCACGTTCTTTGTAGGACTGTGGGGGGGCAAGCCGGAAAAGGCCCCGGTCCAACGCGAGTTGGTCATGCGTGATGGCATGACGGTTGGCGAATTTGGCCGAGTCAACCAGATACCTGAACCCGTGCTGCGAAGAGTCTGCGGTGTCAAACAACCGACCGACCTGGATCGACCGATCAGCGAAATCGGAATCACCAAAGACCAACTGAAGCAGCAAACCCACAAGATGCTGGTGATCCATGCCGAGGAGGGTTCCAAGAACTGGAAGAAGATCGTGGCCAAGTTCGCGCTCTGGTTTGTCTTTCTGGGCATCGCCTTTGTGGCGGTTCGCAAGTCGCGGATGTTTCGGCGCACACGCATGGCACTCTATGCGGTCAGCCTGACCGTGTTCGGCATCATCTTGGGCTCGGATCCGAGTCCGATGGGCACCGTCAAGGACGCGATCGTACTGTTTGGCATTCAACAAGTGATCTTCCCACCTCGGATGATCGCACTTACCGTCTTCTTGATTTCCGTCTTTGTTGCCAACAAGTTCATCTGCTCTTGGGGATGCCAACTGGGCGTACTCCAGGACTTCCTGTTTCGCCTGAACCGCAATCCCAAAGACACGAAAGGGATCATTCGGCAGTATAAGCCCTCGTTCTTCATCACAAACTCGATTCGCATTGCGTTCTTTGGGCTGCTCACCCTGGCTGCTTTTTTCTGGTCGTTCGATTTGGTAGGTGCCATCGATCCATTCAAAATCTTCCATCCATCCGCGTTGACCTGGATCGGTTGGTCCTTTCTGGGTGTTGTATTGCTGCTGAGTCTCGTTATTTACCGCCCATGGTGCCATCTATTCTGTCCATTTGGACTGGCAGGATGGATCGTCGAGCAGATCAGCGTGTTCAAGATCAAGGTCGATCATGACACGTGCACGGCATGCTCGGCATGTGCGGGAGCTTGCCCATCAAACGCGATGGAGGCGATCTTGAAGGGCAACAAGGTTGCTCCCGACTGTTTTTCCTGTGCCTCATGCCTGGACGTTTGCCCGACGAAGTCGATTTCGTTTTCCATCGGCAAGCGTCAAAAGCCACCAGCCGGCAAGTTTGACAAGGAGGGATCGACTGGCTGACCACAACGACCTTCCGGAACAGCTCAATACTAACACTTTAGCCGTCTGCAGTAGGGATTGCATCTCACTGCCGTTTTTGAGGTTGATCGACCCCAACGGCCTTGTGCCGTTGGTGAGCGAGCCTATTGAGCTAAGAGCAACGTGTCACCAAAGGCCCCGCTCCCTCCCC
>JAJSAJ010001147.1 GCA_024274855.1 Planctomycetota bacterium
CAAATGGCTGCCATCGAACGTTTCAGCCGCTCGTGAGGCCTCAGAACCAAGCCAATCTGGATGCCCATTCTTAGCAGAAGCCGGGCCCGCCCATGGGAAAGACACGACCACCGGACCGCCAGCGCCACGACTTTCCTAGCGCGGAGGAACTGCCGACGATCTGAAAAAAACTCTTCCGGATTCCCACTTAGGCAAGCCGGTTATAGAGAGGCGATTGCTCCCTCATTCGGTGGAATCCGACCCTCACGCGGCCAGCCGTTGCTTCTTTCAATAGGAATGATTGGACAGAAGACGCTGCTCGTAGGTTGGCATCAAATGATTCCATCCACTCCTCGAACCCCTGAATCTTGGGGCCACGGTATTCCTTTGGCGTCATGCGAACGAATGAGTCGCTGGCTGATGCCATCAGTTCAAGGATCTCGGGGCATACCGCAATCAGGTTAACCGCAGTCTCAGGGGATGGGAGCTTGGTGAACAAATCCAAAGCAGCGGCCATTTCGTTCTTATATACACCGTCCTCCAACCCTTTGACAAGATTGAAGGCCGCTGCCTTCAAATTACAGTTTTCCAATTGTTTGAGTAGTTTTCCGCTCATCTGTCTTATGCTCTTCGGCCTAACGCCTGAGCTAACATGCCGCGCGGGGAGCGTTGCCCAAATCATCGAGGTAGTTCGCGGTCATGCTCAGCCATTGGTTATTGGTCACGGACAATTTCGACAAGTGTTGCGTCAGTGCAATTATCTTTAGTTAGCATAGCGTTTCATTTGCCAGTTGGGTATAATAAATATTGTGTTGAGCTCGTTCAACGGAGGTTCCTATGGCATCAGAACATTCATTAGATGTTGCACGTAGAGCGACTGAAATATACGACATGCGGTTGCGCGTCATGTTGGAAACCGATCACCGCAATGCCTACGTAGCTGTGGAACCAGACTCTGGTGATTATTTCTTGGGTGACACTCTAAGTGAAGCCATCCAGGCAGCACGAACAGCCCATCCGAATAGGATTTCGTTTGCTTTGCGAGTCGGCCACCCATCCGCGGTCCATCTTGGGGTTATGTCGACGTGAGAGGACAAGTAGACGAAGCAGGACGCGCGTTACTTACCTTGAGTATCAAGCCGGTGGCTGGTAGCGACCCCGTGGATTCGGTTGTTTGGGTCGATACCGCTTTCGACGGTGAGTTGGTCGTTCCATTGAACGCAATTCACGATTTGGAGTTGCCTCAATCTGCTGCCGTACAAGCAACATTGGCCGATGGTACAGCCGTTGTACTGGATACGTTCGACTGTGAGATCGCGTGGTTCGGTCAATGGCGGCGAGTCGAGGTCATTGCCAATGAAGGACGTCTTCCGCTGCTTGGAATCGGTTTGTTGCGAGGTCGCAAACTTACAGTCGATTATAAGACCAATGAGTTGGAACTAGAGTGATTCGCGTCGTACCGGCGCACGTTAGTGACCAATAACAAATTGCGATCTATGTGGGCACAGGAGGTGCATACATAGATCGTGCGTTGAACTTTGTCGCCTTGACGTGCGGGCGAACTTGGAGGTGGTGATATTGCCAGCGACCACTCCGTTAGTAGCATTCTACGTGATAGCACGGTCTTAGGGAAATGCCGGGTAGCGTGAGTTGCACGGGGGGCGATGGCGCGGGCTGCTTTGCACTTTCAGCGGCCAATTCCAGATACCAATCGTTACAACCCTCCCCCATCAGGCCATTCCAGAAGCGGCGGTCGTCTTCGAGTTGCCAACGCGAATACCATGCCGGACAACTCCCGTTGCTTGGTCGAAAAATCTCACGCCATGAAGGTTTCGGCGTTTCATCAGAAGGTTCCTTCTTTGAGTCAGCATGGGTTGGCAATGGCCGAGTCACAAAACTCAGCCGGATACTCAAAGATGGGCGCGCATTAGAAAAGCGAAAGTCGATTTAATCACTTTAATCGGACCTGGCTCGAAGGTGTGACCGGCTCCGATTCAAGTTGCCTCGGACGGTGTCTGGCACTCACGTCAGCAACCAAAAGGATGACGGGAAAAATTGCCGGCAGAGCCCGCTCGTTCACCTTTGAAAGACTCGCCTGAAACAGCCCTCGAACTGCCTACAGACCCAGTCGGCGAAATAGAGTCATGGACCTCCGATTGGGACTTGGCGTACGAGCGACTTGCTCAGACCGCAGGAACACATCGGCGGGATCGCATTGGGGGGCAAGGATGCCAACAAAAAGAGCTGCACGGACGCAACACACGGTTGCAAGACCACACCGTCAACCCTTTGCCGAAAACAGACACGCTCTGATCACGCTACCAACGTCGAAGCGGATGACAATTCGATTAAGTTCAACGTCACCGATCACGGGGCGGAGACGATTGATTGTCAACCGCGATTCCGCCTGACTTCGCCGCTCCCGTGCATCGGATTGTTCTCTGTTTGCGGTGGGCAATAGGTCGACCGGAGGCTTCGAGTCTCGCCTGTGCGTCGCGCAAGTAGGCTACTGTGTCTCCCTTGTAGTCAGCAAGAATCTTGCGTCGGGCAGCGTGCAGTTCATCAAGTATGGCATTACGTGTCATCATCTGTACCCCCAAGAAATTCAATCGGAGTGCAAATTAACATACCAGACAGTCCGAGTTCATCAAGCAACCGGTAGACGCGAGGAAGCTCATGGGCGTTCGCTATATGTGTGCAGTTTTGCGTCAATAAGTATTGTACACCAGCTAAGGCTGCAGTAGCAACATGAAGTGCGTCAATTCGTGCCGAAATAGGCATCATGGATCGAGACACTAATTCATCAGCTACCGTGTTGGCGTCGGGATTGACAGGCAAAACGGGAATACCATCTAGCATCTCCAAACGTCGGGATGCAGCATCCGGATCGCCAAAACCTGCCTCGTCGATCACCAATTGTGATGTAATGACATCGTAGTATGGGCGTTGTTCTCTCATCCAACGCTTCGCTTGATTCTGCAGAACTGCAGTGGCTGGATTGCTGCTTGGTCGAGCAGTCGCATGGCTAACGATAGATGTTTCGATGTAAACGGTATCCATCAATGTATTCTACCACAGAGAACGTTCAGGATCACGCGGCGGGGAGTGAGCTATCCATCCCGCAGGACGTTGTCCGGCTCCCGTGCATCGATTTGTTCAAGTAAGCCGCTGTCGCGGCGGGGTTTGCCGGGACCTCGAGTCATGGTAGCCGATCGATTTGTGGCCGGTCAACGTTTGCGCAGGCATCTTTTCCTTGTTGTTTCTTCACTCACTTCAACAAGGAGCTTTCTGATGCCACATTCTCCTTACTTCACTGGCCCACTCTACACGCGTATGGCCGAAGATCTACATTTGGGGGGCATGAGCCAACGGACTCATGATGGCTATCTGCGGGCCGTGCGGAAACTGGCCGACTTCTGCCAGCCCGCACCCGACAAGATTACCGAGGACCAACTGCGGTAAAGAGAAGACCTATAAGCCCCGAACGGTAACTGGCACCGAGTTCGTTCGGGGCTTCTTGCAGCACACGTTGCCGCCAGGATTCCAAAAGATCCGTCACTATGGTTGGATGAGTTCGAACTCCAAAGTCAGTCTCGAAGAAGTCAAGTGGCTGGTGTGGATGTTTTGGGGCTGGACATTCTGGCTAGCGAGCGGTCATGTGCCGCGGAAGCCACCACGCCAGGCGAGCGTACTGCGATGTGCCATGTGTGGTGGACGGATGAAGGTCGTCCACGTCACGTTCGAGTCAACCGAGGTGCTTAGCGAACACGCTCTGGCGTATTTGGATAGCGGATGGTCATCAACACAACCGACATTATTCAGAAAGTCGAAACATCACCGGCTGGGCGGTCGATGAAGGTCCGCGCCAAGCGCGTCAAATGTCGTCCATCGAGCGTTTCAGCCGCTCACGCGGCGTCAGAGTCAAGCCACTCCAGACGCTCACTCTCAATAGAAGCTGGGCCAACCCATGGGAAAGACACGGCGCGCGGAACGCCATCGCCACAACTTTCCTAGCGGCGGAAGCGG
>JAJSAJ010001148.1 GCA_024274855.1 Planctomycetota bacterium
CTATGGCACTCATGTTTCTTGACCCACCGGTACTCACTTCCGCTGACCCTTTGATTCACAGCGGGTAGTGGTGGCGGAGCGTTGAAGAGGGGCAGCCCAGTGGGGCTGGTGGAGTAGGCGGCTGGTTAAGATAGGGACGCGAGAACGACGTTCCAGTCCTTGGCGGCGGGGCGCAGCCGTTGGATGTCCGGGTAGAGACGAATCATCTCTCGGGCTGCAGCGTCACCAGCAAGGTCCGTGTCGAAGCCACAGTCGACTTCATAACCGCGATCGAGAATCGCGCGGAGCCAGGGAGGGTTGGGGCGTGCTCCAGCGGTGGAGATGCAGACTCGGTCAGGATAGAGCATGCAGCAGCTGATGGCATCGATGGCGGATTCACAGAGTACAACACGTTTTGGTCCTTTCACGCCGACCCAGAAGTAACCCGAGTCCTTTCGAGTGCCTGACGCCATGCCACGCCACACACGCGCACCGGTTCCACGCAACTCGGCGCCGACAGGCCGGTTCGCCTTTCCCGCGACCAACAGAAAGACGGCATTGCCTCGGTTGTCGGCATACAGCTTGCCAGTTTCAATCAGCGGATCAAGCACCAACGATGAGAGGTTGCGGTGCTGGGTGAGATAGTTCCGCACGCGACGAAGCTTGGAGGGGTCGCGATCTGGCAAGCACAACGTACCTATTCCTGTTCGGTTCGTCGAAGTAGCAGAAGGAGCAGCACGCTGGCTGCTTGAAGAATGAGGAGCTGTGATGCCAGCGGTGGCATGGCCGGCAGGCCAGTGTTGCTCCAGCCATACCACCGCGGCGCTGGCATCGAGATCGGCCAAGTGCATCACCAAGTCGATGGCGCCGCCTCCGCCGATGTTCCGGTGCCAGTTGGTGAACTTTTGTCCCGTGATCGAAACGGGGCCTTGTCGCGTGTGCCATTTCCGTCGGTCACGTTGATCTCGGACCGCATTGCATAATGCCAACACGGTCTCCAGCGGCACCGCCCGAACCCGATCGGCCCGGCGACGGAAGTCGTCGAAGTTCATTCGGATTCAGTGTCCTCGGTCGACTCTGAACTCACATCGTCCGGCGGATCGGAATCCGCATTGTCAGATGGCTCTGAAGCGTCCGGCTTGACCTGGTCATCCTGGTCACCGAGTTTCCCGCGCAGCGTCTCGCAGTCCTTCATATTGATCACATAACTGTTTTCCGTGAGCCGATCAATCAAGGCCGCCGTCAAGTGTTTGTTCTTGAGGAACGAAGACCAATCGCTAAACCCCAGATTCGATGTGAGCAGCGTTGGTTTGTTCTTATGTCGCTTCTGCATCAGCGTAAAGAACAGCCCTACCTGCGCCGGTTCGACTTCGATGTACCCAACTTCGTCAATCACCAGGCAGTCATAAGCGACGTACTTCCGGATCACCTTGCGTTCCGAACGGTCCGCCATGGAAGCGTAGAGCTCCGCGACCAGGTCGGCGAACGAAGTGAAATAACCGCGATACCCCTGGTCAATCGCGTGCAACAGGAAGCTTGTGGCCAGCCCGGTTTTGCCGCAGCCCGTGGGGTCCAGCCAGAGGATATTTTGCTTCTTTTCCATGTAATCCAAGCTGTCGTAGAGTGACATGGTTTTCTTTCGGTCCAATTTCCGTTGACGTTTGAAGGGATATGTTTCGATCTCCAGCGGATCAGGAATGTGAGCGCGCTTGC
>JAJSAJ010001149.1 GCA_024274855.1 Planctomycetota bacterium
ATGGCCGACGAGGACGAACAGGAGGATTTCGAACCAGACTTCAGCAACCCATTCGACGGACTAGCCGCTTCGCTGGCCGCACTCCCTCGCGACATCATTCTCGAAGTCATCGGGGAAATATGTCAGGAGAATGGACTGGATCCGGAACAGGTCATCCGCACAATCGACCGTCATCGTGACGCGACGACCCGTGCCGCGAAGTAGTGTCGAGCCAGGTGAAGGGAACAGAGTGCATTTACGAAGAGGGGTAAACCATGACGGATCCATGTGAAATTCTCGGCGTTTCGACCGATGTGGACGAGGCTACGTTGCGGCAACGGTACCTGACATTGGTGCGGCAACATCCGCCTGAAAAGTCTCCGCGGCGATTCGCCGAGATCCGCGAGGCTTACGAACAACTGCGAGACCCTGTCATCCGACTGTCCAACCAAATACTTGCGTCTCGCACCACGGAAACACTCGATGACATTATTGCCGATGTACAAGCACGCGTGCGGTCCGTGCGAATTCCAACTGACACCCTGCTTTCAATAGCCGAGAGATAAATGAACGACTGGCCCGATCACGAACAGCTCCTGTCGCGGTTCCGCGATTGGCTGACCCAAACGCAGGCCGAGTGCGCCTCGCTCGACGAATACTCGGTAGAGGACGAGCTACCCCACGAAAAAGTCGGGCTCTACCAACTGACTGAGCAGCTGACGGCATTGCGTCACGATGTGAAGCTGTTGACCAAAACATCTCGCGGCTTGGAAGAGCGGAACGAAGCGACGCTCCTTTCGATGAACGCCGCCATTGACCAGTTCCGGACGGTCACGCCTCAGCAGGAAGCGGCCGCCCAAGAGGCTGCCCGCCCGTTGGTCGCCGCCATCATCGCACTCGACGAATCGCTGGTCCGCGGCCGCCGCGTAATCGAACAGGCACGACGTCGCATCTTGGAGGACTGGCACGTTGAGTTGCAAGAAGTCCGCAATCGGCTCGATACACTCTACCGCACGCAACCCTGGTGGCGCAGAGCCCTGATTGGCCCTTGGCACCGTGCCACGCGAGATGTCTACGCGGAACACTCCCTGAACACCGGTCGTGATATATTCGACTCGTTGCTGGAAGGCTATGACCTGATCCAAAACCGGCTGCAACGCACGATGCAGGAACAGGCGATTGTTCGCATGCAATGCGTTGCCAAACAAGCCGATCCACATTGCATGACCGTTGTGGAAGTCGTCAACGATCCCGCACACCCGCCAGGCGCCGTAGTGGAAGAAGTTCGACCCGGATATTATTGGAATGAAAACGTTTTCCGTTTTGCGGAAGTTAAAGCAGTCGGGCAACGTTGACCCGTTATGTCCCTTATCGTCGTAGCCCGCGAATGGCTGGCTGACTCGGATTAGTCGCTCGCGAAAACTGCGCGTATCGCGCACCTATCAGCACCCAAAAAGTATCAGTCACCCGATCCAGCACTGCGAACAGGAGTTTTGCTCGAATGGAAACGATCCTCGGCATCGACTTAGGAACAACCAACAGCGCCGTATCGATCATCCGCGATGGCCAGACCTTTGTGATCGAGGAAGATGGTCAGCAGAGCCTGCCATCGGTTGTTGGTTTGGACTCCGAAGGAAAACTGTTGGTTGGCTTTCCCGCCCGCAATCAGTGGGCACTGGCGCCGGAGCGGACCGTCCGCTCGATCAAACGCAAAATGGGTTCGTCTGAAACGGTTCAACTCGGAAGTCAGGCGTGCACTCCCCAGGAAATCTCCGCGATCATTTTGCGGACACTCAAGGAGCGAGCACATCGCCAACTTGGTCGCGAAGTGCGCAAGGCCGTCATTACGGTCCCCGCTTTTTTCACGGAACAACAGCGCGAGGCGACGCGCGAGGCCGGTGAATTGGCGGGGCTCGAAGTCGTGCGAATCATCAACGAACCGACAGCTGCTTCCTTGACCTACAGCCCCAACCCGGACAAGCTCGAACGATTGCTCGTCTACGATCTCGGCGGTGGGACGTTTGACGTCTCTATCGTACAGCTTGAACAGGGAGTGGTCGAAGTCTTATCGAGCCACGGTGACACTCAGCTGGGTGGCGACGATTTCGACGAATTGCTGATGAACCACGTATGCGACAAGTTCCAAGCTGACAACGACGTCGACTTGCGTGCAACGCCAACAGCGAAGTCACGCGTATTGAATGCGGTGGAAGAAGCCAAGAAACAGCTCTCCTTCGAACCCCTGGCAAACATTCAAGAGGAGTTTATCACCGAAAAGGCCGGGATGCCGTTGCACCTGAATATGGAAATTATGCGTTCTGATTATGAGCGGCTGATCGAACCTCTGCTTGAAAAAACGCTGCGAAGCGTCGGCGAATCCCTCTCCGACGCAAAACTGCTCGCCAACCAAATCGACCGCGTAATCCTGGTCGGCGGGGCCAGTCGCACGCCACTGGTCCATCGCATGCTGCACGAACAACTTGGCCTACCTATCCACACGGAAGTCGACCCGGACCTATGTGTCTCGATGGGTGCTGCGATCCAAGGTGGCCTGATCGCGGGACTTGATCTGGGCCCGGTGCTGGTCGATATCACTCCGCACACACTTGGGATCGCCTGTATCGGTGACCTGAACGGTCACAGATCCCCGTTCTGCTTTGCCGAGATTATCGACCGAAACACGCCGCTTCCGGCAATCCGCACCGACATTTTTAGCACGTCCCATGACAGTCAGACGGAAATCAATATCGAGGTCTTCCAGGGCGAGGATCCTGATGTCCGACATAACTAATCGGTCGGCCACTTCGATGTCGAAGGCTTGGCTGACGTGAAGGAGGGTAATCCGATCCTTGTGCAATTCGACTTGGACCTGGATGGCATTCTTACCGTAACCGCCACGGAAAAGGCGACAGGACTCCAGAAACAACTGACCATCGACAATGCCATGGCTCGATTCCGTGGCGATAATCGGACAGCAGCGCAAGAACGATTGAATACGGTATTCGCGGCGGACGACCAGACACCAACTGAACAACCACCGGCATCCGCCGCCGAACCGGCCGCCGAACCGGCCGAGGAACTGTCGCCCCAGTTGCGGACGGCGGTGGACAAAGCAAACGAACTGATCAGCCAGGCAACCGGCCTGCTCGACAATGCAAACGAACTGGACGCAGCCGAAATTCGTGAGTTGCTGGCTCAGTTACAAGCCGCCATCGACCGACAATCGCTGACCGACATGAGTGACGTGACGGCCAAGCTGGACGATTTGGTCTTCTACCTCCAGGATGCAACATGAGTGGTTCCGCGAGCCAGGAAACCGTCCAACACGAAATGGTCTGTCCAACGTGCAATGCAAGGCAGGCCTGGTCGGACCAATGCCGCCGCTGCAAGACGGATCTGACCTTATTGCGTCAGATCTGGTTGGCAGCTGAAATGGAGCGGCGGCAATGCCTCCGCATGCTGGCCGATGGACACCCCCACCAAGCGAGGCGGCACGCCCGCCAATACGCCACGTACGTCGGCCATCCCCAGGCAGCACGATTGATCGGTGTCTGCAACCTTCTGATCAAAGACTTGACATCGTGACAGGTAGCGTGTCAACGTTGGCCGTGTATGGGACGCGAAAAGCTGGACGGCACTTCGGCCGATTGTAGCACACTAGGTGTCACAAAGAACTCGCGCAGGTGCAACCACCGGAATCCCGCAATGCTGGTACGATCGCCACACGGGCGAGCGCAGTCACGGTCTAAACTCGCCGCAATTGTACCACTCGAACCCGGCAGTGATCGTTAGCTGGGCCAACGGGAGGGCGAGGCTCCCACCGAGCCGGTGAAAAGTGTCGACGCTGATTGACGTTATGGCTCAGCAGGAGCTTCGCCCTCCCGTCTGGTGCACCACGTTACGATCAAAGCCCTCGAACCCCTTATAG
>JAJSAJ010001150.1 GCA_024274855.1 Planctomycetota bacterium
GCGGATTGGAGTCGCTTGCCGTACGATGTTCTGGCACGCATCTCGACACGGATCATCAACGAAGTGAAAGGGGTCAATCGAGTTTGCTACGATATCAGCTCGAAACCACCGGCCACCATTGAATGGGAATAACCCACGGATAAAGGTGAGATTGGGGACCACGGATGGAGAGGGGAAGTAGGACTGCGGATGGCAAGGCGTCCCACGGATAAGACGGAAGAGCGGGCCCACGGATAAGAAAGTAGGGTGTCAAAGCTCGCTGGCATACTGCCACCAGCCCGACAACGTAAAAAGCGAGTAGTGACGCACCAGAATCGATGGACGAACATTCAACGGAAGAAGGAAGAACACGGATCGGGTCGTCTCTGTCTTTATTCTCTGTGGTTCGTCCCTTTTAGGAGAAGTCATTGGCGCTTCTGGTCCGGCTCGGCAAGCCGGACTCACGGGGCGACAAAAAAAAGGCGCCGGCAGCCGCTGGATCGAGTCCAAGCGATTGCCGGCACCTCTGCAGGGCCGGGGAGTTCCCGCGTAGGGCGCGCGGGAACTCCCGAGTTGAGGGGCTGCTTGACATCGCTCGGGTTGGCGGGGCGAGCGGGCTGGGTGCTCGGAACCGTTGCGGGCAAGCGGCGGGCGGGCACATCTTGGTGGTGCCTCGGTAGTAGTGAAGATCGACCGAACGCGCATGATGCAACCATGTTTTCCAATTCACGTGGCACGATCGCGCAATACCGCAAACACAGCTCATGCTACCTATTTTCGCCATACCACCAACGTAATCTTATCCGGGAGGCCTTGATCGTAAGGTGGTCCAGGTAGGTCCCGCTTGCCGAGCGGGACATGGTGTAATCCAGGACACTACAAGAGGTTTGGAACTGCAGCCGGAACCTGTTTGCCCGCTGCTGGACCGGATTGCGATCAAGGCCTATCCGGGACGATGGAGAGCGTGGGGTGGAGCGAGTGAACTCGGGGGCGTGGAATAGGCCGGGGAGAGTCGTAGCACGCTCCAACTGCCATTTCGATAACACTTTAGCCAGATGGCAAGTGATCGACTCAGCGGGAGGGCGAGGCTCCTGTCGAGCCGTTCGGGCCACCAAAACAAGTGGCCCAGCGGGAGCTCCGCCCTCCCGGACGCGCTTCGCCCGCCCGGAAAGTGTGGCGCTCCGGGTTCTGAGCGAAATCCCAGAACGCTGCCAGGCGGCTAAACAGTTACCCATTTCGATACCAGGCAAGACACTAGAAGGTTCGACTGTTCATGGGCAAGCAATACATTTACACGATTGTCGATTTGACCAAGAAGCATGGCACGCGCGAGGTTTTGAAAGAGATCTGGCTGGCGTTCTATCCGGGAGCTAAGATCGGCGTACTCGGCCGAAATGGTTCGGGCAAGAGTTCGTTATTGCGCATCATGGCTGGAGAAGACGACGAGTTTGAGGGAAGTGCGACGTTGGCGGACGGCTTCACGTGTGGTTTTTTGAAGCAGGAGCCAGAGTTGGACCCGAATCAGGATGTGTGGGGCAACGTGCAGCAGGCAGTTGCTGCGCGGCGTGCGGTTGTTCAGCGTTACAACGACATTGCCACGCGACTGGCCGAGCCTTTGGACGAGTCGATCATGCAGAAGTTGTACGACGAGATGGGTCGGCTTCAGGACCAGATCGATGCGGAGGGGCTTTGGGAGTTGGACCGCGAGATTGAAATCGCGATGGATGTCATGAATCTACCGCCGGGGGACGCCGATGTCACTCGATTGTCTGGTGGCGAGCGTCGTCGGGTCGCACTTTGCCGGCTGCTGCTACAACGTCCCGACCTGCTGTTGCTGGACGAGCCGACGAACCACTTGGACGCCGAGGCGGTGCAATGGTTGGAACGTCACTTGGCCGAGTACCCGGGGACCGTGGTGGCAGTGACGCACGATCGTTACTTTCTGGACAACGTGGCCCAATGGATCCTGGAGTTGGATCGAGGGCGTGGAATCCCCTGGGAGGGAAACTACTCGTCGTGGCTCGAACAAAAACAGCAGCGTCTGGAGCGTGAGGAGCAATCGGCCAAGGCACGCCAGAAGACGCTCCAACGGGAACTGGAATGGGTACGCATGGCACCCCGAGCGCGTCAGGCGAAGAACAAGGCGAGGATCAACGCGTACCATCAAATGGCGTCTCGTGACTTTGAAGAGCGATTGGACGAGTTCGAAATTCAGATTCCTCCCGGCAAGCATCTGGGGGATCTGGTCGTCGAGGCACGGAACCTTTGCAAACAGTTCGACGAGACGCTGCTGATCGACGACCTCAGTTTTCGGCTCCCACCAGGCGGGATTGTCGGCGTCATCGGGCCCAACGGAGCGGGCAAGACGACCCTGTTTCGGATGATCACCGGTTCCGAGCAGCCGACATCGGGCCAGTTGCGAGTCGGCCCGACGGTGGAACCGGGCTATGTCGACCAGAGTCGAGACGCGTTGGCAGCCGACAAGACCGTTTTCCAGGAAATCTCAGGCGGCCACGAGACGCTGGAGATGGGCGGCCGAAAAATCAACGCCCGCGCGTATGTCTCTCGCTTCAACTTTCGAGGTCCCGACCAGGAGAAGCTGGTCGGCACCCTCTCGGGCGGTGAACGCAATCGAGTTCATCTGGCCAAGTTGCTGCGACGAGGCTCGAATCTGCTGCTGCTGGACGAACCGACCAACGACCTGGATGTCGATACGCTGCGCGCGTTGGAAGAGGCCATCTTGAACTACGTCGGCTGTGTTGTCGTCATCAGTCATGATCGCTGGTTCCTCGACCGTATTGCCACGCACATTTTGGCGTTTGAGGGAGATGGGTATGTGCACTGGTGTGAGGGCAACTTCCAGACGTATGAACATCAGCGTCGTGAGCGGCTTGGGATCGCCGGCGACCAACCGCAACGATTTCGGTACAAGAAGTTGAAGCGGTAGACGGTCGACGCGAGTCCTCGCACGGCCACAACGAGATCGGCGTCGGATTCGGCATCCGGTTTCCGAATCTCGGAACCCTTGACCTCGATCTTGTGATGGATTAGACCATGGGTTCGTTCCGCGTGTTGTCGGCCCCCGACCAGTGCTGTTTCAGCCGGCGTTGTTTTGCCAGGGGGCCAACCCAAACGCCACTCGGATTCCGTACATTCATGTGATCAAGTGAGGCAAACGACCGTGTCCATTATTCGCGTGGGAACTAGTAAAAAGTACTCGGAAGGATGGGGCCGTGCTTTTGGTGCCAAGAAGAAGCGAAGTGCTTCGGGATCCGGCCCGAAAGTGACTGCCAAGAAGAAAACGTCCGGCAAGAAAAAGACGGTTGGGTCCAAGCGAGCGTCTCGAAAGAAAAAATAGAAAAACGCGGTAAGACCGCCCACCGTTTCCCCGATCGCGATCACCTGTCGCTTGAGGAGGTACCAACGATGAAAGTGCACTTGCGCTACTGTGCTGCGTGAAACTACGAACCCCAAGCCGTCAGTTTGGCGGCCACACTTCTCACTACTTACAAACAACAACTCGCCAGCCTCGAACTGGAACC